>DOIV01000047.1 GCA_003511845.1 Flavobacteriaceae bacterium
TTAATTCATTGTCTACCAAATATACATCATTGTCATTTATAACACCCTCTATATGATCTATACTTATATTATATGTAACAGAAGCATCATCAATATATGTGTCAAAACCTAGAGAAACTCTTTTATCAGTAGTAAAACTAGATAAACCTTGAATAGCATATTTTAAAGTGTCAATTTTTGAATATAAACTAACCCAACCTGCAGTAATTTTTTGACCATCATACAGTTTATCAAAACCATCAGTTGCTTTATCGAAAAAGCCAATTAAAATTTGATTAGACGCTCCACCTTCACTACTTTCAATATTTAACCATAATCTGTCTTTTTCTTTTATAGCAGATTTTTTATTCTTAGTATTACTTTCTTTAAAAAACTGTGTATTTGACCCTTTTACACGCATACCATCAGTAAAGGTTACTTTTTCTAAAGTTGAATTTGCTTGCACTAAAAAGCCTTGAGCAGAACCTATAAATTGAGTAGGTTCTAAACCTCCTGAAACAGCGGCAGTACCACCGGTAAGGTTATAACAAGCATAATCATTACCTGTGTATTGTTCATTAGCAGTATCAGGATCATTATTGTTTGGTGTTTGATGTGTCCAAAACCAAAGTGTACCATTTATTGAATTTTGGTTATTTGATTCATTGATAAATTCATCAGCATCAATTGCTGATGGATAAGGATTCCCTATTAAATTTAAATCATCAAGGCTATTTCCATTGTTATTAAAAACAATATCATTACCTGCATTTGTTAAATCTACAGTTCCATTATTTGGTGTACCTGAAAAAGATACTGTTGCTTGTAAAGGGTAACTTCCCGCAAAAGGACCTTGAGATATGTATCCTTTAGCTCTCTTCATTACTTGGCCTTCAGCTGGAATCCATTCCCCTAGTGCTTGATTACCACCAGTTCCATTAGAATTAACAGCTCCCATATCCCAATAATATAAAGAGCTTTGTCTATACCCACTAAATACCGTTGAGATATTTGCACCTTGAACTGGGGATGACCAATAGGTATAATCATCTCTATTAGTAAGTGATGTCGTTGTCTCACTTTTTGTAATAGTACCGCTAATAGAAACTGGAAGACCACCAGGATCTAAAACATTTACAGAATACAAAGATTCTTGGTCACCTAGGTTAAATGTGCCATTAATTATTAAATTTTCATTCACCTGTACATAATTTGTAGTATTTGAATCAAAATCAAGCGTACCATTAATAGTTAGATGACAAGCCCCTAAATTGCCATTTGCAGCAGTATATGTACCTGAGATTATTGTAGTTCTTGTTCGATCAGACGTACCATTACTCCAAGTTGTTGTCCATGTTGTTGTGCCAATATTTTGTGTACCTAAAGCTACATTTGCATCTGAATTAGCATTATCTACTTCTTCTAATAAAAGTTCAATATAATCTTTATTGCTAACATCAAAAGTTATAGATGGTAAATATGTTGTGCCACATCCTTTAACAAAACTTTTATCAACTCCCCAGTTTGATGGGAATCCTGCTGGTGGTGGTATATCACCAATAATATCAATTCTATCATTATAACAATTAACACCTGTAGAGGTAGATATTAAAATAACATCATCTCCAGTAAATGTACATACTGAAGTAGAAGTAACAAGTCCTGAGCCTAAATTACCTGATAAAGGTAATGCAGCTGCAGAATTTTTGAAAATCACTACTTCTCCTGGTAATATTAAACCACCAGCACCAGTACCTCCTATAGCTACACTATGAACTGGAGCGTTTGTACTAATAACTCCTTCTCTAGTACCTGTATTTTCATACAGGCATAAATTATAAAAACCAGATGTTATAGAGTTTGAAGAAATGTTCTTCACTTCTATCCATTGATCATTACCTACACCTTCATAGTATTGTGTTATTAATAATTCACTCCCTACTGGTACTCCATCAATTCCCTCGCCTTGAATAGCAAAAGTATAAGGATCATTAACACCATTATTAGGTATTGATATTGTAGCATTTTTAACACCAACCGTTGTAGGGTCAAAAGTAATTGTAAAAGTTGTAGTTCCTCCACCAGAGGCTACAGGTGTTGTTGGAGTAGCTGTAACTGTAAAATCTGCAGCATCTACCCCTGTAATATTTACTAAAGGCACGTTTGTCAATAATAAGTCAGCGGCACCATTATTCGCTATGGTAAACGTATGTGCAACACTACTGCCAGTAATATCTGTATTAGGGAATAAAGTATCATCACCAGCATTTGGTGAGTTACTTCCACTTGTAATTGAGGTGCTATTTCCTATCACGTCCATATCAGGAGCAGCAGCGACACCAACACCAGAAACTTGAAAACTAAAATTAGCATCATTATTAGCAATTCCTATGACTGCATTTCTAGTTACCGCAGCAGTTGGAGCAAATTCTACTTGAAAAGTAAAAGATGCATTTGGAGCTAGTGTAGCAGGTAAAGTAACAGGTAATGTAAGTACAGTAAAATCTGCACTCCCCGCTGGACGAAAAACATTTGTTACTATTAATGGGGCACTTCCTATATTTTTAATGGTATATGATCTAATATTTGTGTTCCCTATTACTACATTTCCAAAATCTGTGTTATCTCCTAAAATAACAGTAGGCGTAACCAATAAGTTATCATCTCCTATCACTTCAATTATTGGTGCAGCTGCACCTCCAGTACCTGAAATTTCAAAGAAAAAATTCTCAGTAAGAAATGTTGTATTGTTAAATACCTCTAATTGTACAGTTGTAGTTTGAGTACCTGCAGCAGTAGGTGTGAAATCTACAGTAAAATCTGATGTAGCATTAACCCCTGTAATACTAAAAGGTGTTGGTGATTGTTGCACCCAATCTCCGGTTAAATTAGCAGCAGTAACTGATAATACATCAACTACTGAACTCGTAAACCTATACGTTTGTGATACTGTTGTACTCAACGGTACAGTACCAAAATCAGTACCTTCGGCTGTTGCTGGTGTATTTGTAGCTGGCAACACACTTGTAGTTGATATTAATTGTAACGGACTCCCTCCACTTACACTTCCATTTTGAGCCTGAGCAAACCCAACTACAGCAAGTATTAAAACAATTGTAAATAGTAATCTTTTCATCATAATTTTATTAAAGTTTTCCCTAAATGACTTTTTATTAATGTACAAATATACAAATTATATACATGCCCTAAAGTAGCTTAACGTTTTTTATTAACACTTTATTTAACTTTTCGTTCATTAATTTAATAATTTTTTCTTTTCCATAACTTAATTCTTCTCTTAACACAGATGAGGACAGCTTTATATACAGGATATTATTCTTAAATTGAATGTCGTTTGTATAACTCTGCACACCACTACCCATCACTTCTGCCCAAGCTTCTTTTATTGTTAATAAATCTATTCCTTTTTGCAATTTATTATCTTGTAGAACGTCTTTCATCAAGTCTTTAATAGACATAAATTCGTTATTTCTTCTTGAACTCATTTTATTCTAATTCAAATATTTTATACGATTGCTTGGTTTTTTTAATTATATTTTCTGTTCTTTCTACATGAGTATCAGTAATGAAAATTTGTCCAAAACCATCTTCATTTACCAAATCTATAATTTTAGAAACCCTTTCTTCATCTAATTTATCAAAAATATCATCCAATAGCAATATAGGTGTTTTATTTGATTGCGATTTTACAAAATCAAATTCTGCCAATTTTAAAGCTATCAAATATGTTTTTTGTTGTCCTTGTGATCCGAATTTCTTAATAGGATAACCTTCTATAGTATATAACAAGTCATCACGATGAACTCCTACTGATGTATATTGCAACACTCTATCTTTTTCTAAGCTTTTATGTAAAAGCTCTTCAAAATTACCTTTTTCTAAAGGACTTTTGTATAAAAATCGCACCTTTTCATTAGCATTACTAATATGTTGATGTCTTTTTTCAAAGATAGGAATAAACTCTTTAGTAAACATTGTCCTTTTATGGTGAATTTTCACTCCAAAATTAATCAACTGCTTATTGTAAATATCAATATTTAAAGCATCAAAAGTGTGATTAACTGCAAAGTATTTTAATAAGGAATTCCGCTGAGTTAACACTTTGTTATAGCTAATTAAATCTTGCAAATACGCTTTGTCAGACTGTGCAATGACGCTATCCATAAATTTTCGTCTTACCTCACTCCCTTCAGTAATTAAATTGGTGTCATTGGGTGAAATAATAACTACCGGAATCAAACCTATATGCTCTGATAGTTTTTCATATTCCTTCCCATTACGTTTTACAACCTTTTTTTGACCTTTCTTTACACTACAATTTATCAATTCATCTTTTTCCTTAATATCAAAAACACCTTCAATCACAAAAAATTCTTTATGGTGCTGTATATTTTGAATGGCTACACTATTAAAATAGCCTTTTGTAAAAGCCAAATGATAAATTGCATCTAAAACATTCGTTTTACCAACTCCATTATTACCAACAAAACAATTAATTTTTACATTAAATTCAAATGTAGTAGCATCAAAATTTTTATAATTTACTAAGTTGATTTTTTTTAGATACATGTTTAATTTATGCTTCAATGCAAAAAAACAAAATTTACATCAATAATTAGAATATAATTACAATAAAAAATTATATTTTTGCCCTCATAAATTTTATCAGCGTAATGGCAACATACAAGAAAAGAGGAAATAAGATTAAAAAAGAAAAGCTTACAGGAACTGAAGACTTTTCAAAAATAGAACAAGATAGTACAACTGCTGAAGTTTTTAATACTTTAGACGAAACTGCATCAAAATCAGAACAATGGGTTGAAAAGAACAGTAAACCTTTATTTGCCGGACTTATTGCAATTGCACTTTTGATTATAGGCTATCAGGTTTATAATAAATACTTTCAAGAGCCTAAAGAAAAAGATGCTGCTGATGAATTGGCTTACCCTAAATCATTTTTTGACCAAGCTCAAACAAATGCAGTTGCTGTAGATTCATTATACAATTTAGCATTGAATGGTACTGATGGTAAATATGGACTATTAGACATTATTGACACTTACGGAAATACAGATGCTGGTAATTTAGCCAAATACATGGCTGGAATTTCTTATTTAAGGATTAACGATTACCAAAATGCTATTGAACAGTTAAGTGGTTTCTCAACAGATGATGAGATGCTAGGTGCTCTTGCTCAAGGTAATATTGGAGATGCGTTCTCACAAATTAATCAACCGGAAGATGCTTTAGATCATTATATAAAGGCAGCAAACATTAGAACTAATGAACTAACAACTCCTTTTTATCTACTAAAAGCTGGTAATATTGCTATGGACTTAAAGAACTTTAGCAAGGCAGAAGAATTATTTACTAAAATTAAAGAAGAATTTCCTAATTCTGATGAAGGTCTGAAAATAAGCAGCTATTTAAACAGAGCAAAACTATCTGCTCAAAACTAAGCCTCTATGGCAACCACTAACTTATCAGAGTACAATAAAGCCACAATCCCAAATGCGAAGTCTCTTCGATTTGGGATTGTGGTTTCTGATTGGAATGATTCCATTACTGAAAATCTTTTTCAAGGAGCAAAAGTTACTTTATTAGAACATGGAGCTCTTCAAGGTAATATTACACGATTAAATGTACCTGGTAGTTATGAACTGACTTATGGCTGTAAACATTTACTCAAAAAAGGGAAATTTGATGCTATTATTGCTATTGGATGCGTAATTCAGGGCGAAACCAAACATTTTGATTTTGTTTGTGAAGCGGTATCACAAGGCGTTAAAGATTTAAATATACTTTATGACATACCTACCATTTTCTGTGTACTCACAGACAATACACTACAACAATCTATTGACAGATCTGGTGGGAAACACGGTAACAAAGGTGTTGAATGTGCAATTGCTGCAATAAAAATGGCAACTTTAACATAGTTTTATTCACAAAACTTGACTATCTTTTTTTATTTCAGTAAATTTGAATAAAAGTTAAATGGCTTAATTATTGTTGTATATAAAACAATCCAATCATTTAATAAGCTTTTAAAATATGGGAATTCTTAAACGTACAAACAAAAAATTTGATTACAGCCCTAGATATTATAAGGGAGAAGGTAATCCGTATCAAATAGAACATAAATTTGATAAATTCAGGACTACTGTTGGAGCTAGCAAAGGTATTAAAGCCAAATTTACAAATGCCTTTGACGAATCTAAAAGACATGAAGGTAGAATATTTAATAAAACTATTTTAATTATAATTGCTATTTTAACTTTTATTTTTCTTTACATAATCGATTTTGATTTATCTATTTTCGTAAAATAATAATGTCAGATATCATTCAACTTTTACCAGACCATGTTGCCAATCAGATTGCTGCCGGAGAAGTAGTTCAACGTCCAGCCTCGGTCGTTAAAGAATTACTTGAAAATGCTATTGATGCAGGTGCAACAGAAATAAAACTACTCATTAAAGATGCTGGTAAAACATTAGTACAAGTCATTGATAATGGTAAAGGTATGAGCACTACAGATGCACGTCTTGCATTTGAAAGACATGCTACATCTAAAATAAAAACTGCTGAAGATTTATTCAATCTCAATACTAAAGGGTTTAGAGGTGAAGCTTTAGCATCTATTGCCGCTATTGCACATGTAGAATTAAAAACAAAACAAACCGATCAAGAATTAGGTACGCTCATAAAAATTGAAGGCAATACCATACAACATCAAGATGTAATTGCTACACCTACAGGAACAAGCATTTCCGTTAAAAACTTGTTTTTCAATATTCCTGCAAGAAGAAATTTTTTAAAATCTAATACTGTTGAAATCAGGCATATTAGAGATGAATTTAATCGTGTAGCATTAACACATCCTGCTATAGCTTTTGATTTTTACACCAATGGTAGCGAAACTTTAAATTTAAAAGCCTGCAATTTAAGACAACGTATTGTTGCAGTTTTTGGTAAAAAAATAAATGAAAAACTAGTACCAATAGATGAAAGTACTGATATTATTACCATAACTGGATTTGTATCTAAACCTGAATTTGCCAAGAAAAAAAGAGGAGAACAGTTTTTCTTTGTAAACAATAGGTTCATCAAAAATGGCTATTTACATCATGCAGTAGCAAATGCTTTCAATGAATTGCTTCCAGCTGGTTATCATCCCTCCTATTTTTTATATTTAAGTGTACCTCCAAATAGTATTGATATCAATATCCATCCGACAAAAACAGAAATAAAATTTGATAATGAGCAAGCACTTTATGCTATTTTACGTTCAACAATAAAACATAGTCTCGGTCAATATAATGTTGCTCCTGTATTAGATTTTAATAGAAATGCTGCGATGGATGTGCCTTATAGCTTTAAAGATAAAAAAACTGTTGCTACACCTCAAATTAATGTAAACCCTGATTTCAATCCTTTTGAAAAGGAAGAGAAATTATCATCAAATACAACTACATTCAAAAAACCAAACTCTAACGAATGGAATTCTTTATACGTTGATACAAATGAAATAGACATCAATACTATTGAAGTTGAAGCTCAGGTAATTGGACACGATTTATTTAACGAAACAGAAAGTGACGTCAATGCAAAAACCCATCAAATTCATAAAAAGTACATTTTAAGTGTTTTGAAATCTGGTGTTGTATTTATCAATCAAAATTTGGCTCATCAACGCATTTTATATGAAGAATTTTTAACTAAAATGACCATTGAAGACACTTCAAGTCAACAATTATTATTTCCTGTAGAATTGATTTTCAATTTAATTGATATTGGTATTTGTAAAGAAATACAATCTGATTTAGAGAGTATTGGCTTTCAATTTTCTTCAATAAAGGACGATACAATTATTTTAAATGGAATCCCTGCAAATGCAAATCAAAATAAATTACAAGGATTATTTGAAGAATTATTTGAAGCTGTTAAAAATGAGATACCTGAAACCAGTTTTAGTCAACTAGACACTATTGCCAAAAGCTTGGCGAAAAATTTGGCCATAAAAAACGGAGTAAAACTCAACAATACATCACAAGAAGAGCTCTTAGCTCAATTATTTTCTTGTAAAGAACCCAATCAATCACCTTTTGGAAAAAAAACTTATATCACACTATCTCCTGAAGAGATTCAACTTAAATTTGATAATTAAACTATGAATAGGATAACCGAAACTGTCAAGCATTTGATTATAATTAATGTATTATTATATCTTGCTACAAAATTTGCTTACCCACCATTACAAGATCTTTTTGCATTACATTTTCCTAAAAACCCTAATTTTGGATTTTGGCAGTATGTAACTAGCATGTTTATGCATAGTCTACAATCACCAACTCACCTCATTTTCAACATGGTTGGTGTTTGGATGTTTGGCTCGCCATTAGAACAATTGTGGGGCAGAAATAAGTTTTTATTCTTTTATTTCTCTGCCGGTATCGGTGCTGGTTTGGTTTATACTGCTGTAAACTACTTTCAATTCAATTCAGCAGTTGAATATTTAATTAACATCGGAGTCTCTCATTCAGAAATTAATCAAATAGTAAATATTAGAAATGTTAATTACGGTGTTTTTGTGCAAAAAGTAAATGCCATTTTAACATCAAACACAAATATAGAGGAAACTACCAAAGTTTTTGTAGAAAATATTATAGAAATTAACCAAAAATTTAACACTCCTGCTGTCGGAGCTTCTGGTGCTCTTTATGGAATACTAGTTGCTTTTGGGATGAAATTTCCAAATTCAAAACTGGCATTGATATTTTTTCCGGTTCCCGTAGCAGCAAAATATTTTATTCCAGCATTAATCGCTTTAGATTTATTTTCTGGATTAACCGGATTTTCACTTTTTGGTGGAGGAATTGCCCATTTCGCACATGTTGGCGGAGCTGTGGTAGGATTAATAATTATGTTGTTTTGGAAAAATAATCAATTTAACAGGTGGGATAAATAAATAAAAAACAGAAGTTTGTTATAAATGAATACTATAAAAAACAAAATACAATACCATTTAAAAACAGCAAACATAGCTGAACAATTTATATACATTAATATTGCTGTATTTATTGTAACACTGCTATTTAGAGTTTTTTCTCAATTAATGAATTGGGATGAAAATCTATTTATGAATTGGTTTTCTTTACCTTCTAATCTAACCAGTTTTATTTCTCAACCATGGACACTGGTTTCGTACGGGTTTCTACATGCAGATTTTTTACACATCCTATTCAATTCAATACTACTCTTTTATATAGGAAATCTGTTTTTAGACTTCTTTTCAAAACGTGATTTTATCATCTATTATATTTCAGGCATTGTAGTTGGCGGTATTGTTTATCTATTAAGTTATTCTTATTTTCCGTTTCTAAATGGAA
>DOIV01000268.1:0-1631 GCA_003511845.1 Flavobacteriaceae bacterium
ATGTATATAAAAAATAGGGCAAAAAGTGCTTAAACAAAGGCTTGGGCATACTTGCAAAGTCGCCATATTTTTAATTTGTATTTTTGACAAGAAATAAGTTAAAAAGAAAATTAAAAATATGGCTTCGTGCTTTACCGAAAGTTAGGTGCTTATCAACTACCCTACTTTTCATATACGGAGACGTTAGCAAAAATGTAAAATAGAATTATTAACTTTAAACCAAATTTTAAGATGAAAAAACAAAGCTATTGGTTATTTCTTCTAGCCTTGATTGGAATAACACTCTATTCCTGTCAAAAAGAAGATGAAATTTACCAACAAGAAGTTCAAAATGAACAAACAATTACACTGTCTGATGGAACACCAGCTAAACTTGGAGAGAAACTTAACATTCCATTTACAGTAGAAAACATGCAAAAAGCATATAATAATTTAAAAAACAATGCTAGTCTAAAAAAAACTAAGACTTTCAATAAATCTAATGAAGAATTAAAAATAGAAACTTCTCATTATTATTATCGTTTTTTACCTAAAGATATCCCTCAATATGATAAACTTGTTAACGATACTATTCTTCAAGTTTCTGATGTCCCTTTTGAATACGAAGTAGAAACAAGTGGAGATTACTACCAAGATCCAAGCCTTAAAGGTTCTAAATTTACATATTATTACTCTGTTTTTCCTATAGATTATAATTTTCCAAAAGAAATTGAGGCTGAAAAAATTGCAAACCTTTATTTCCCTCCCGAGCAAGATACCGAAGAACTTAAAAAAGGAGAAATAAAAGTAAATCAATTCTTAAATAAAACATCAAAAAAAATATTAGCTTATTTTGACGAAAATTTTATTGAAAAATTAGAAACAGAAGCCTTACGTATTACCAATAATCTTGATGAAGACGAACTGTCTGCACTAACTTTTAAAACACCTAATGGAAAATCAACCTTAACTTATACACAGGTTAAAGAAAAAGGACATTCTACAACAGAACTAGAAATAGACTATTCAGAAGAATCTAAGCAAGTTCTTAGAAGAAGAAAATGGAATCCTCACGGTAGAGTAACCGTAGAAGAAGGTGTTTTAACACAAAATGGAAGTTCAAACAATATTGTTGGTGTAATGGGTGCAGAAATCAAAGTAAGAAAATGGGGTTTCTTAGTTATTAGAAGAGCAATAACAGATAGGAACGGGAATTTTAGAACTAGTAGCACTAGAACCAAGCGTGTGAAATATGCCGTTTATTTTGGCACTCCTGCTTTTTTTGTGGTAAAAGCAGGAACTATTTTTTGGAATGCAAGGCATAGAGGGCATAGAAGATACAAGCGTGATGGTTGGTTTCAACACTTCTCAGAAGGTGGCAGAAGTCACTTATATGCTTTGGTACAAAATGCTGCTTTTGACTATTACTTTAGAATAATAAACGAATATAACCTAAGCCGTCCAAGGTTCACTAAAATAAGTGCTAAATATGATAAATCTGGCAGCTCAGAACATAGAGCAGGAATATTGACTCTATTACCCGTTTCTCAAATAAAAATAACAAGAAAAAACAAAAACAAAGTGTATCGTGAAAGCGATGGTATTTATGCAACCACAATTCATGAACTTACACATGCAGGTCATAGACAAAT
>DOIV01000268.1:1974-2996 GCA_003511845.1 Flavobacteriaceae bacterium
TGTTTTCTGTTCTTGAAATGGGTAGTAAAAACCGAGATATACTCACAGAAAGCTGGGCAGAAGGTGTAGAAACTATTGTAACTAACGATAGGTATTTTGGCTTAGATGCAAATTATCAATCTTCAAATTCAAATAATGCTAGATGGAATTCTTCGAGACAAAGACAATCTATTACTGGTATGAATGAGTACACGCCTATAGTTGAAGATTTAATTGATACTCTTAATCAAAATATTACACCAAATATTCCAGGCATACAACCAATAGATAGAGTTAACGGTTATAACCTCAATCAAATACAAACTTCATTAGACAATTGTAGAAATATAGATTGTTGGGAAGATAATTTAAGGAATAACTACACCAATTCTACTGAAAATAACCTGACAGAACTCTTTAATTATGTTAGAGAGGTAAGGAATAATATGTAATGACTAATAATTAACAAAAAAAATGATTATGAAAAAAATAATTTTAATTTGTGTTTCGCTTTTATTATTAAATAACTGTACAGATGAAGCTGATGAGCATACTTATATTACACGATTTAAAAATGTATCATCAACTACTATTGAAATTAAAGGATATGATTCAAGAGATAATCTAGTCTTTGACGAAACTATTCTTACAAATAATACCAGCTCTGACTGCACTAGGTCTGCAGAATCTTTTTTAGGAATTTCATGTAATATTGTCTCTGTGGAAATAAAATTTAATAACAATAAAGGTTATGTTTGTGGCAAATTAAATACAAATGGACTCTGTTTTCTTAATGAAAAATCACCATTAGGTAACGACCCTTCATTTGTTAACTTAGCTAATTACACTTATGAATTTGTTATTACTCAAGAAGATTTTGAAAACGCATATGATTTACCTTAATTAAAAGACACTTTTGCTAACAGGGTATATAAAAAATAGCAGGTAAATACAATCTCAAAGGGTTGTGCTTATCTTATTTTATTACTGTCAAACCGAAGGCAGTAGCTTATTAAGTTGCTACATTTCATATACAAACCGTT
>DOIV01000148.1 GCA_003511845.1 Flavobacteriaceae bacterium
TATTTTATTTTGAAATATTGTTTTACAACAAAATAAAACTGCTTTACATCTATAGATATATTTATTCTACTATGAACTTTCCTTTCATAAGAGCCCAATGCCCTGGAAAAGAGCAAATAAAATCATAAATCCCTTTAGCTGGAGCATCAAATGTTATTGTGTCACTTTCTCCTCCTCCCAACATTTTAGTGTAAGCAATAATGTCTTTTCCTTCTTCTGGGATATAGTCATTACTTGCATATTCTCTAGATTTGGTGGCAAATTCCTCCATGTCTACACCTTGTTTTAAAATAACAACATTATGCCCCATAGACAATTTTAGCATTTTTCCAACATTATTGAGTGTTAGTGTTATTCGTTCGCCAGATTTTACTTTTATTTCAGCCATGTTATACTTCATTTTATCATTTGCTTCAATAACAATTGTTCTTTTTGGAGCATCTTCCCCTAGTTTTTCTGGGGCTTTTTTTCCATCACCACAACTTGTAAATGTGAATGTTGCTGCAATACATAATGCAATAAATTTGATTTTCATTTTCATTTAAATTTAATTATTTTAGTATAAAATACGATAAAAAGGTCTTATTATCTTTTATTTTATAATTTTTTAAATTTTATTTTTCAGATGGAACTAATACGTCTCCAACAACATGAATCCATCCATTACTTACTTTCACAGACATTAATACTTCAGTACCACCTACAAATATTTTTCCATCTTTATTTTCAACTTCTAAATATTTTCCTGAAGCCATATATAATTTACGTCCTTTTTTAGCTTCTTTTTTTAATTGTTTGATAGGGTAATTAGCAGGAGCGACATGATTGGTTAAAACATAAGCTAAGGTTTCTTTGTTCTCAGGTTTTAATAAGTTGTCAACAGCGTCTTGTATTTTAGCAAAAGCACTATTTACAGGTGCAAATACAGTTAAAGGTCCGGCATTAACCAGAGCATCTTCAACACCACCAGCTTGTACAGCAGTAACTAAGGTTGAAAACGGCATATTACCTTCTTCATCTTTATAGGTCATAGCAACTTGTAATACATTAGCATCTTCACCTTCTCCTTGTGCAACAGCAGACTGGCCACGGCCTTGAGTTGTTGTATTTGTTTCAGTTGCTTGTTCTGATTTAGTTGTAGAAGTAGCTGTTTCGTTTGTGTTTTTTGGCTCATTTTTACAAGCCATAAATAAAGACAATGATAATAAAATAACGTAAAATTGTTTTGAATTCATTTTATTAATTTTGATTAGTAATGATTTTTAAGTTTATTTGTACAAATAATAGATATTATATATTAAAATAAACATGATATTTGTCATAAAAAGATAATTTTATCTTTTAAATATATAACAATATGTTATCAAAATCTAGCACATACGCTATAAGAGCGGTTTTATACTTGTCATTGCATTCTGATGTGACAAAAAAATACAGTCCGCAACAAATAGCGGATGCTATTAATATTCCAGCTCCATTTTTGGCAAAAACTTACAAATATTAACAAAACGAGGTTTGATATCCTCTATTAAAGGTAGAAATGGAGGGTTTTATTTGACAAAAGACAACCAACTAAATTCTTTAATTTCTATAGTAGATAGTATTGATGGTTTAAAAAAGTTCAATGAGTGTATGTTAGGGTTGGCAATTTGTGGTGATGAAAACCCTTGTCCGATTCACCATGCTGTTTCACCAGTAAAAAAACAATTGATAGAACAACTCACATTAAAGACTATTAAAGTTTTAGCGGAAGAAGTAAAAAAAGGAGAGACGCATATATTTCTGTAGCTAGATTGTCATAGAAAACAATTGGGTATCTGGTTTTTTCTCTACAAGACGAATATCAAAAGCCATGCAAATATTTCTTACAAAGGCTCTAGCTTCTTTTGGAACATTCATTTCTGTATCTGTTATAAAAACCAATCCGTCATTTTCTAATTCTTTTAAACGTTCTAAGGTTTGCGGTAGTTCTTTAAATTTCAACTCTTCATCTGCCCAAGATGTTTTAAAATGGCACATTAAATTTAGAATATGTCTTCGAATAATTAAATCTTCTGTAGTTAATAAATGTCCTTTAAAAAAGGGTAATTCATTATTGTCAACTCTTTTTTGATAATCTTTTAATGATTTTTCGTTCTGAGCAAATCCGTACCAAGAGTCACTAATTGAAGACATGCCTAAACCAATCATCAATTGTGTATCATTAGTAGTATAACCCATAAAATTTCGATGTAAAATAGAATTTTCAAAAGCTTTGTATAAAGAGTCGGTAGGTAATGAGAAATGATCCATACCTGTTTCTACATAGCCGAAATCTATTAGCATTTGTTTTCCTGTCTCGTACAATTCTCTTTTTGTATTATCTTTAGGAAGGTCTTTTTCATCAAAACCACGTTGACCAACACCTTTAATCCATGGTACATGTGCATAGCTATAAAAAGCAATGCGTTCTGGTTTTAGGTCTACAGTTTTTTTTATGCTATCAATGATGTCATTTTTTGTTTGAAATGGTAATCCGAAAATTAAATCATGACTAATTGAGGTGTAACCAATTTCTCTTGCCCATTCGGTTACGTGTTGTACATTTTCAAAAGGTTGAACTCTATTAATGGCTATTTGCACTTTCTCTGCATAATCTTGAACACCATAACTCACTCTTTTGAAACCTAAATCATATAAGGTTTGCAAATGCTCTTTTGTGGTATTATTAGGATGCCCTTCAAAACTAAATTCATATTCTTGATGTAAATCAACAGCGTTTAAAATACTATTCATTAACCTCGATAGGTTTTCGGGCGAAAAATATGTTGGTGTGCCTCCGCCCAAGTGTAATTCCCTAAGGACAGGTTTCTCTGAAAATAAATCTAAATATAGTTGCCATTCTTTGAGTAGGGTTTTTATGTACGGATCTTCAAGTTCATGACGTTTAGTAATTCGTTTATGGCAGGCACAAAAAGTACATAAACTTTCACAAAATGGTAGATGGATATAAATACTTATACCTTTGGTAGTATTGCTTTCATAAAATGAATGCTGAACAGTTTTAATCCAATTATTAGAGCTAATTCCTTCTTTATCCCAAAAAGGAACTGTAGGATAGCTGGTATAACGTGGCCCGGGCACATTGTATTTTTGGATTAAAGTATTTGTTGACATTTTGAAAAATATTTTCTAAGAGCAAAAGTAGAGAAAACTTCTTATTGTTACATGATATTTATCATTAAGATTTTCATGTCTTTTAAGTAAATTTGGATATTTAAACGATGTTACAATGAAAAATATTCTTTTGTTAACCGATTTTTCTGAGAATGCAAATAATGCTATTGGTTATGCATTACAATTTTTTAGTGGTAGTAAATGTGTTTTTTCTATACTTACTGTTCAGAAAGTTTCTAGATATACTACAAGTGATTTAATGAGCTCATCAACTTCTTCATCTGTATACGATTCCATTATTAAAAACCCTAAAGGAGTTTTATCGGATATGATTAATGGTTTTGAAAAAAAATATAAGGATGAAGCGTATTTTTTTGATGGTATTTGTGATTATGACTCTTTTTTAAGTTCAGTAAATCAAGTTGTTATATCAAAGAACGTTGATTTGATTGTTATGGGGACCAATGGTGCAACAGGCACTAAAGAGGTGATTTTTGGAAGTAATACATTGAGTGTTGTTAGAAATGTTGATTGTCCTGTATTGGTAATACCAGAGAATTATATGTTTATAAAACCAGAGAATATTCTTTTTGCTATTGAAGACAATGAAGTTTTTGAGAGTACAATCTTAGACCCATTAGTAGATATGATTACTATACATATGACTAAATTAGATGTTTTATTATTAAAGGAAAAACTGATAAATACTGAGTATAACAAGAATATGAAGAGCGAAATTAAAACTTTTTTTAAAGATTTCAAGTACAATTTACATACCATAGTAAATGTGCCTGCTGATATGGCAATAGATTGTTTTGTGCAGTTAAATAAAGTACATATCATTGCTAAAGTTATTCATAAAAAATCTTTTTTCAACAGATTGTTTTCTGGTTCAACAACAGGTGAAATTACGTATAATAGTAAAATTCCTTTATTGATTATGCATTCAAATTAATTCTTAAAAAAATTTTTAACCCAAGCTTTTAATTGATTATCTGTCATGCTATCTGATTTTTTCACAGCCTTAACTACCATATTAATGTCTTTATAATTTTCTTCTAGCTCTTTTTTGAATTTTTGATTAGTCTCAGCGGGACCTAAAATTACGATAGCATCTGCATTTTTTAATTGTAATACAATGGCTTTAAAATATGCTTTGAATTGGTGCTTTTCACGTTCTAAGTATCTGCTGTCTTGAACAACATCTTGTGGGCCTCCTTTAAATTTTGTACCAGAACCTCCTCCAATATTATAATTTTCAATTGCTGAGGCCACAGTTTTTAGTGTTATTTTTTTATTCTCTAGAGTAATTATTTGTGCTTTTTCTTTATCTAACCAAACGCCTATATTTTTTTTCATTTTTTTGTAATTTAAATTATACGGGTATTATTAATAATGGTATTTCACTATGAAAACTAACTCTATTTATTATAGGTTCAGTTGTGAATTTTTCAAAGATGCTATGTTCATAATTTAATAAGCACACCATACCTGCATTATGCTTTGATACATATTTATGGATTGCTTTTTCTACGGTTGTATTTGTATCAATATCTTCAAATTTTATCATATCAGTTTCAAAGAACTGCTTTAACATTTCAATGTTTAGTTGTTGTATTGTACTTAGTGTATTCTCTTTTTTAATATGAATAACATTTACCATAAAATTATGTATCAACTGTAATTCTGATAAACAAGTTAGTTCAATCGTATTATATTGCCTTTTAAAATCTGTAGCAAAAACGACTAGTTCTAGCTCTTGGTATTCATAGCTTTTAGGAACAGATAATACAGGACATAAATCTATATGTTTAATTACTTTTACAGCATTACTACCCATAAATATTTCTTTAATGCCAGATGCTCCAGTAGTGCCCATAATTATCAAGTCAATGTTTTCTGTTGAAACGATATTTTTTAAAATGGGGATTAATGATCCGAATTTTGAAAGAATTTTATATTTATGTTTATCATTTAATAAGGTATCATTTAAATGAGTGCTGATTTTTTTTAATTCTTTTTCAGACTCTTCTTTTAAAAAATGATACATAAGTGTATCTCTTTCTTTATGTATAGTATTGAGTACTCTGGAAGAACTAACCTGATAGGTGTTTAAAACATAAAATGTACAGGAGATATCATCAAATAACCTAATGGCATAGATTAATGCATCCCATGCATTGTCAGAAAAATCGGTTGGAATTATTATTTTTTTCATAATATTTAGTTTTATGATGAAACATTATTATGAGCTAACTATAAAGATTATAAAATGACGAATTCTTACATTTTTGACGGAACTACTAAAAAAGGAATGGTTAAATGAAACCCTATTTGATTAATTATTTTTTTTAAAAATAAATTTTCTAAAAAAGTATGCTTATTCCTTATCATCATTAGCAAATGTACATATGTTGATTTTTGAAACTCATTTATAGCTTGAGGTATTTCTTGATCTTTAACTGTGTAAAATGTATTGTTTAAGTCTAATAATAATTTTTCAAGTGTATTTTTGTTTTTAATTTCCTCGTCATTTAAATCTCTACCTGATGAAACGTGTAACGTATGTACAGCAGATTGATGTTCTTTTGCAATAGATTTTAAGATGTTTAAATGTTTATTTGAGTAGTCAATTTTATAATCTGTTGGAAATAAGATGTCCTTTGGTTTTTCAAAGAAAAAACCATCTGGAATCGCTAATACAGGACATTTAACTTTTTTGATAACATGTATAGTATTTGATCCAAATAAAATTTCATTTAAACCTGAGGCTCCCTTAGTACCCATTATTATCAAATCTATATCATATTCTGTAATTGTATAATCTAATTCATCGGTCAATAAATTAAATGATGAAATCAATTCAAATTGATGCTTAGGGTTCTTATATTTTATTTGAAGCTTTTGTTTTAATTCCTCTAATTTTTGCAATGAATTTTCCTTAACCATATCTAGTACCTCTCCTATATATGCACCAGAATTTAATTGATAATCATAGCTATACATCATTGGTGTGTAAGTATTCAATAAATAAAATGTACATGTTGTATTTGCAAATAATTCTTGTGCATAGTTTATAGCATTGGTTGCGTTTTCTGAAAAGTCTGTGGGTAATATTAATTTTTTCATGATAGTGCTGTTTTAAATTATTGACTATAAAGTTATAGTTATATAACCATAATTAAAATGATATTTATCAGTTAATAGAATTAACCCGAAAAATTCATTAT
>DOIV01000204.1:0-9620 GCA_003511845.1 Flavobacteriaceae bacterium
AACGCTTCATATACTAACCGTTGTGGGTAATGCTAGAACGGAAAACAGAATTGCTGAAAATTCCTTAAATTTGCATCTAAATCAAACCGAATAATGAGTAAAAAGAAATTAACATTAAAGAATTTAATAGAATTAGCTGAGAAATTCTGCAAGCAAGAATCAACCTTTGAGAATTCAGAATTATTTGGTATAACTGATGGAAAGGCAGTTGGAACATATATTGAACATAAATTTAAGCAACTTCTTCACAAAAACTACATTGTTGATACAGGAAGCTCGGCAAAAGGAATTGATTTACCTTCTAAAAATATTAATACTGATATTAAGGTAACCTCGATAAAACAGCCTCAATCATCAAGTCCATTTAAAAATGCACAACAAAAGATATTTGGATTAGGCTATAATATTTTAGTTTTTGTCTATGAGAAAAAAGATAATCCAAAAAATGAAACCACAATATTAGATTTTAAAAGTTGTGCATTTATCGACAAAACAAGAACAGCCGACTTTACTACGACTTTTAGACTAAATGAAATGGTAAAAGACGGTGCAATTGATGATGATATTATAGCATATCTAAATGATAAAAACATTCCTGCCGATGATATTACTTTAAGTCTAATTGCTAAACAAGTGTTTGAAAATCCGCCAACAATTGGATATTTAACCATCTCGAATGCCTTACAATGGAGATTACAATATAAAAGAGTTGTAAACTTAACAAATAAGATTAAAGGAATTACAAAGATTATAGATAAGGTCAACAAATAAAATATGAATCTATTTCAAGCACATATTTCTATATCAGTTACTACTTATTTTAGTAGCCTTGAAATAGTATCATTAAATTCGACTAATGATGCAATAGAGCGTATTTGCGGTGTTAAAAATTTCTTTGAAAGGCAATCAGAATTGAATGAAATAAATAAACTTATTTCAAAAAAAAGAAACTCTATTTCTGAAACAGAAAGAGCAGAATATGGTGATTTCCAAACCAATAGAAATCTAAGTGATGCTACTTGTAATCTTTTAAAGCAACAGCTGATTTCACCTAAAATCATCATTGAACCAACTTGCGGAAAGGGAAATTTCATTATTTCAAGTTTAAAAACATTTAAATCAATTACTCATATTTACGGAATAGAAATTTACAAACCCTATATATGGGAAACAAAATTTGCAGTATTAGATTTTTTCCTAAATAATACGGAGTATTGTATTCCAAAAATTAAAATTATTCATTACAATATCTTTGATTTTGACTTTAACTATATTGCTAAGAAACATCAAAACGATGAATTTCTTATCATTGGAAATCCACCGTGGGTTACGAACTCTAAACTATCTGTATTAAATTCAAACAATTTTCCAAAAAAATCAAATTTCAAAAAACATAAAGGCTTAGATGCTATAACAGGCAAGGGGAATTTTGATATTGCTGAATATATTTCATTAAATATATTTGAAATTTTTTCTAATCTAAAAGGAACTTTTTCTTTTTTAATAAAGAATTCTGTTGCCAAAAATATATTAAAAGAACAGAAAAGGAAACATTATAAAATTTCAAACATCAAACAATTTAATATTGATGCTAAAAAAGAATTTAATGTTTCTGTAAACGCATCATTATTTACCTGTACATTAGGTAATAAATCGGATTTCTCTTTAAGTGAACATGATTTTTACACTTCAAAACACATCAGAAATTACGGTTGGGTTAATGATAAATTTGTTTTTGACATAAAACAATATCAAAACACAAAATCATACGAAGGAAAATTTTCTTATGAATGGAGACAAGGAATAAAACACGATTTATCTAAAATAATGGAACTCGAAAGAGTAAACGGACATTTCATCAACAATAAACAAGAAATTGTAAAAATAGAAAATGAATTAGTGTTTGGATTACTAAAAAGCTCTGATTTAAAAGGAAAAAAAGTAAATAAAACACGGAAATTTACCATAATAACACAGAAAAAAATAGGACAAGAAACCAAATATATTAGAACTCAATATCCCAAAACGTACAAATACCTATTAAACAATGTAGTCTTATTTAACAACAGAAAATCCAGCATTTATAAAGGGAAACCCTTATTTTCAATTTTCGGAATAGGAGATTATTCATTCAAACCTTATAAAGTTGCCATTTCGGGTATGTATAAAACAACTACATTTTCTATTGTTCTACCAAATAATAAGAAACCTATTATGCTTGATGATACTTGTTATTTAATAGGTTTTGATTCACTTATAGAAGCAGAAATAACACAGTTTTTATTGAATAAAGAAAAAACACAAGCCTTTATTCGATCCATTGCTTTTACTGATGCCAAAAGAATGATAACCAAAGAATTGTTAATGCGAATAGACCTAAATGAAATAATAAACAATACAGCATATAAAGAATTAGAAATTGGAATAGGTGCAATATCAGAAATAGATTGGATTAATTATAGAGAGAATTTAGCACAAAAAACTTTTAACAGAAATCAGCAATTAGATTTATTTGAAACCATGCACTACCCACAACAAAAAATATAGTTAATGCTGGCAAAGCGCTTAATTTAAAGGTTATTTTGTATTTATAAAATAAGTGCTAAACCCGAAAATTATTGTATTTTTACCCAGCACTAACCATATTCAACCGTTATAGCCAATTAAAAAAATGACATTCTCAATAGTTGAAAATATTAGAAATCATAATGAGTGGGATTCTGTAAAAGGAATTTTCATTGGAATTTTTAAGTTTTTAATTTTAATAATACTGATTCCTATTTTACTAATTAGCGGACTAATTGGATTTTTCAAAAAGGAAAAAGAAATAGCCAAAGTTAATGAATGGACAGGATTTTACTCAAATGAAAATTTTAAGTTAAATCGGATTTTTATTGACGAGAATGAACTACCAGAATTTTTAGACTATCCTGAAGAATGTAACGACATTTATCTTTTTAAGGTTAAATCTGAACCGAAAATAAGTGAACTTGAAGATAAATTTATTGACTATCAATTCGTAACTGATGAAAACGGAATTTATTTAATGTCATTTAATCCTGAAAATGAAGGAATGACAATCTGGTATATTGACAATCAAAAACAGAAACTTGAAAAAGTAAAAGATATTCAATCAAGTTGGTGGAATTTTGGAAAAAGAGAAGGCAAAATAATATTGGAAACGACATTGAATAGAAAAGATATTAAACTGGAAATAAAAAAAGGCTATAACAAAGAACTGTGCTAAAAAACAAGTATCAATTAACACTTCAGACAAACCTTACTTGTTTTTTAGCACCCAAAGTTCTATTTCTTCAGTAGAACGCCAGTATTGATCTCGTTTTGTTTTGTCGGAAGCAGTTTTAACACGTTTTTTTAAATATTTTTCCAGTTGAAACCTCCCACCTTCAGATAGCTCTTTCTCTATCGGGTGCTCTTTTGTCACATTAGTTATTTGAGCTAAATTAGAGAACAGAAGCACAAGTTTTCCTTCAGGTAGAAGCCTTTGTTTGGCTTCTTTGAAAAAATCAGGAAACAGCTTTTCATTATAATAAATAGCTTCGTCATTAGTATCCGTATTTTTTAATTTTGGCAGCCAAGGTGGGTTAAAAACAATCAATTCAGTTTGTTTTTTCCACTTTCCAAAAAGATAACCAAAATCTAATTCTATTTTTCTAGACAACTTTGTGTTTCCCATAAACTCTGCCAGTCCAATAATTGCATTAGGATTTGTGTCTGTGCCAAAAACTTTTTGAAAACCATACTTCATCATTTGTAAAGAGAGTATTCCACTTCCAATTCCAACATCTATTGCTGACTTCTTAGGTCCTTTGTAGCGTTTTAGCCAATTGTCAAAAAGCACCAAATGCTCAAAACGTGTAGGAAAGTAAGTGCCATAATAAGGGTGTATTTTATTTCGAAGTACAGGTATGGTAATCCCCTTTTTATACCACTGCCAAGAACTATTTAATCCTTGTATTTGCGGAAATGACAAGAAGAAATTACCAGTTTCAGGATATAATTTTTCTAACCAACCAATTGAAGGAGATTTCTTTACTTCCAATTTGTGATCTACAATTTCAATTAGAATGAGATTTGACAGCTTATGATATGCTGCCCTGTACTCTTTTTGTTCAAGAAAAGATTTATTTGGAAATTTTTTATTTAAATGTGCCTTTAATTCTTGAAGAAGTGACAATCCGTTGCTGTAAAACTCTGTTATTAATATATGATTACCAGCCTCTAATATTTTAATTGCATGTTGAACATTTGTTCCGCGTTTAAATAACTCTATTTTTATCTTAGACGTTATAGGTCTTGGTTTGTTTGCCTTTATATCTGTAATCATTAGTAGATTTTAATTTTACACAAAGGTAGGGAATCCTTTCTACCAATTCTGGGGCTTATTTAGTTACTTAGAAATTGCTTCTCACAAACTATTACAACTTTATCACCATCCATAGTGGTCGTAAAGAAAAGATATGTGTCACCTCCGTCTTTTAATTTGGTCTTTTTACGAATCTGAGCTACACTTTCAGGAAAATTACGTGTGGTAATATTGGCTTTTTTATTAGAAATTAGCGTTGTTAATTTTTTAAGTTGATAAGGGATAGTATCTAATATTTTAAACCTTCTTCCAGGAAAATCGATTAACTCATTTGAAGTATATAAATGCGAGTGTTTGTGTAGTTTATATAATTTCAATTGAAGTGATACTTGATTGAATGCTCCAGCTTTTAAAATAGCAGCATTGGGCTCATAAAGGTATTGCTGAGGTAATGCATAGTTGGCTTCATTTGTGTTTGTATTAAAATCAAAAATTTGATGTTCTTGCTTGGTGAAATTTATCGTTTTAAAGCTGATTTTATCTTTGTAATCCCTTTCTAAAAGGTACAATACCTCTTTTACTTCGTTTTTTATGGCAATAACATGTACTTCTTTTACAAAATTCAATTCGTTTATTGCACTAGAAATATCAAGCATTGGAGAAGTTTTGATCAAAATATTAGCAGTATGCTTAAAAAGAAGTTTTAAATTTAGGGGTATATTAGGTAGACAATCTTCTAATAAAAAGACTTTGCCCTTTGTATCATTTCTTCTTGATGGATCAATATAGATCCAATCAAATTGTTGTTTGTTTTGTTGTAAGTAAGCAATCCCGTCTTTTGCTATACAATCAATATTCTGCTTGCCTAAAACGTTAAAATTGTGTTTTGCGATAGCGGATAAGTCACCGTTAATTTCGCAATGCGTAACCTTTTTAAAGTTACTTGAAAAAGCAAAACAATCGACTCCAAAACCTCCAGTTAGGTCGATAATAGTATTACCAGACAGCAATTTTGCTTTATAGTTTGCTGTAATTTCTGATGAGGTTTGCTCTATATTTAATTTGTTGGGATAGTAAATGTTTTCAACTTCATACCAAGACTGTAATTTACTTGCACACTTGTTCTTAGATTCTATTTGTTCAACTAATTCTTGAATAGTAATGTTTTCAAAACTGCTACCTTTAAAAAGCAATTTTGAGATGTCAGTAGTAAGATTTTTATTGATAAAATCTTGAGTTTTGGTATTTAAAATATACTGATTCAAATAGTTTGTTATATAATTTTAAAACCTTCTCTTTTGGAACGCCTTAAGGCTCGGAGAGAAAGGGAGTTTTTACAAATTCTTGGTTAGAGATTTTACAATCTTATTATCAGCTAAAAACTCTTTTAAAATCACCTTAATTGCTGTGTAAGAAGGTACAGCAACAATCATTCCTACAACTCCGAAAAGTAAGCCTCCAATAATAATCACCAAAAATATTTCTAAAGGATGCGATTTCACACTCTTTGAGAATATATAGGGCTGACTAAAAAAATTATCAACTAATTGAGCAATGGTATAGCCAATCATTACATACGTGGTTGTAGGTAAAATTTGTGATTGAAAATCTAATGCTAAATTACTGGTCATACTAAGTGTGAGCATTAAAACTCCTCCAATTAAAGGCCCTACATAAGGAATGAGATTGAGTAGTGCACATAAAAAGGCAATTACAATTGCATTTTCAATACCAAAAATCAGTAAGACAATAGTGTAGAGTACAAATAATATGGTGATTTGAAAAAGTAAGCCAATAAAGTAACGAGACAATAAATCTTTAATAGTTTCAAATGATTTTTGAAACCTGTTTTCACTGCCATCTGGGACTATAGCTAACAAACCATTATTTAAAATTCTTCCATCTTTCATTAAAAAAAAGGAAATAAATAGTACAGAGAATAATCCAATACTTAAACTCCCTAAAGTACTTATAACTGAGTTCAATAAATTCGGAACGGCTTTAAATTGAGAAAACACATCTACATTTTTTAATTGATCAAAAATATTGATATTTCTAGCAGAAAAATAAGCGTTTGCTTGTGCAAGTAAATGCTCAATGTTTAATTCTAATTGATTGATATCTAATAAGGATAGATTCTGACCTTGTTTTACAATTAGCGGTACAAACATAGAAAACAATCCGAATAACAATCCTAAAAATAGAACCATGCTAAGTACAACTGCTAGCGTGTTTGGAAATTTCAATTTTCTACGTAAGAAAATGATAATTGGTCTTGCCATTAAAGAGACTACAGCTGCAATGATGATATATACCAGTACCGATTGTATTTTAAATAAAAAATAGAGTAGAAGTAATATGCCTAAAATGACAGCAATAGCTCTTAAAATTCCGTTGGCTAAAGTTTTTGAATTCATAAGGGTAAATATAGTAAAATCAATAGTTAATCTGATTGATAAATAAAAATTATTAAGTAGTAGGTAGGAGTTTTGTGTTTTAAGGTGTTATATAAATACAAAATGGCTTTTATAGCTATTTGAAAAGCTAAATACTAACTAAAATCTTAAAACATGAAAAAAAATTATCTATTGAAAACACTATTGTTTGTTTTCATTTTAAGCAATTTAACTGTTTTTTCAAAAGAAGGTGTAAAGCCTACTTCTGAAAAAGTTTCAGTTGAGTCGAATGCTTTTACAAGTTCAACAGACCCTAGTTGGTCTTATACCTGTGAAGACGGTATTGAAGTAGAATTATTAAGTATAGGTTTAAAAAACAGTGTACCAGCTTCAATATCAATTCCAGAAGTTGCAAACACAACTCGGGTAGTTGTAGAAATTGTATATAAAGGTAACAATCCTGGTAGTACTATTGAAATTCAAGATGCAGCAGGAAATTCTTATACTGCAAACCGAGTAATTCCACAAGGCGGAAGCTCAAATGTTTGGTATTACAGAACAGAATTACCCGCGACAAGTGTTGTGAGTTATACAAATACAATACAATCAAGTCATGCACAATCAATGTTAGCTTATGTTTTTAGAAAAAAGAACAACGGTACTTCTAGTACTGGTGTTTTTACTGCTTTAAGTGGTTATAATAATATTGAAACAACTACTATTCCTATTCAAACAGATTCAGGGCCAAGAACGGTAACAGTAGAGTTACCTATTTCAGAATTAACTCCTGATGGTAGATATATTCATATTGAAGTTTCTGCTGCTGATGGTAGTTTTGTTGAATTGACAGAAATTATTACTTCAGCAAGTTTTCCTACAGGAAAATGTTGTATTAAAGTTTTTGAATTAGTAATGACTAATGTCGCTGGTAATGTAGATGAAATTGAAATAAAAATTGATACAAGAGGTCACAAAAATGGACAATCTGTAAATGGACAGTCTTGGGTTATGGGAGGTGCAGTGAAAACAAATGTAAGATGTAGTTGTGTTGAGTTTGATACTGAGCTACCAACAGCTGCTAATTTAACCGATCATATTATTATTGAAGATATGAGTCAATTACCTGAAGTAACTTTTTCTGATAATTGTTCAAAAGTAACTATAGAATATACAGAATATTACGCTAGAGAATCTTGTGAAATTGATTTTGCGAATGTTGCTGATTCAAATATTTTATTAAACGATAAAAAGTACCACTGGAATAAAGGATATTACTCACAATACATTGATGGTTCAACTAAAATTTATGGACGTATGGTTGATAATGCTGAGCTTAACTCTGGTTTTTATGCTGAAATATTTTTTGATGGATTAGTAAATTATAGTACTTGGACTGCTTCTGGTGGACAAACAGGTAGTGATGCTGATAATGTTAACCGTAAATATGCAGGAGTTGACTTTAGTAAAACCTATACATTAAGTGGTTTTGGGACAAATAACAATTCAAGTCTTGAATTGATAAGTTCTGCTAGTACAAACTATATGGAAAAAGGGCCTAAAAACGGAATGTATAGTATTGGTTTTTGGTCTTCTTACCAAGGTAATGAAAGTGGAGATGTAAAAATGGAAGCATCATTAGCTAAATGTGTTAAAGCAAGAGATGGAGCTGACTTATTAGTTAGAGAATGGACAGTTGTTGATGCAGCTGGTAATGTAGGTGTGTTTGTTCAACGTGTTGAAATACAGTATTAATTCAAAATTATAAAAAGATGAAAAAATTAAGTTTTATATATATATTATTCTGTGCAAGTATTATTGCAAACGCACAATTGCAACATGAGAATTTCAATGCTTCAAGTATGCCTGACGGATGGTCAGCTACGCAAACAGATGGAGGTCATTCATGGGAATTTGGTTATTCTGGAAATTTAAAAGGGAGTGGTATTCAAAACCCTGCTTCATTTCAATCTGGTGGTGTTGTTTTTAAGGATTATGCTTCTGGTGATTTCAATCATAATATTGTTACTTTATCGAGTCCAGCAATTGATTTAAAAACAAAATATATTGTAGAAGCATCAATAGAATTAACTTACAATTTGAGAACTTTCGCTAATGATGGAAATTTCAAAGTAAATGTATGGGATGGTGATATTTGGCAAAATGTACTGACAGTTTCAGAGGATACTAATAGTAAGAACAGTGGTGAAAGTACAACAAGTACAATTGATGTTACAGATTATATCAACAGTGAATTTAAAGTGCAATTTATCTATGATGATGAGAATTCTTTAACTTGGGGTGTTGGTATTGATGACTATAAGCTGACAGGTGTTGTTGGTTCTGGAGTTGATGGTTTTGAAAGCATTGGTTTTCAATACTATCCAAACCCAGTTGTAGATGGTGAATTGACATTGGTTTCTAGTCAAGAGATTTCAAATATAACTGTATATAATACTTTAGGACAAAAAATCATGTCAAACAGGCCAACAATATTAGAAACAAAATTGAACATGCAAAATTTCGCATCAGGTACCTATATTGTTCAGGTGACTATTGGCGATAAAATAGGAAATATAAAAATCATTAAAGATTAAAGGAAATAGTGATCTCCTTTATTGGAAGAGACTCTCAGTAATGAGGGTCTTTTTTGTTATAACTTAGTGTTAATATTCACTTGTAAAATGTAATTTCACACTAGGGTATTTACTTTGTGTCATTTGTATGGTAAAAGCAGAATCAGCTAAGAAAACTAATTGACCCTGTTTATCTTTTGCTAAATACCGTTGTTTTACACGTTTAAATTCAGCATATTCTTCATTTTTAGGATTGTCTGGTGCTATCCAACATACTTTGTGCATAGGTAAGTTTTCATAAGAACATTTTGCTCCATATTCATG
>DOIV01000204.1:9981-10231 GCA_003511845.1 Flavobacteriaceae bacterium
AAAGCCCCAACGGTTCCAATAATTTTTCTACCGTTCAGTTCTAAGGTAAATAATTGTGCTACACCTTCATCCATTAGCTGATCTAATCCTTTGTATAACTGTTTGGACTTCATTGGGTCAGCATTATTTACATAACGAAAATGTTCAGGTGAAAAACTAGGTATTCCTTTAAAGTTTAGGATTTCACCTTCAGTTAAAGTGTCTCCAATTTTAAAATTTCCCGTATCGTGTAAACCCACAATATCACCAG
>DOIV01000208.1 GCA_003511845.1 Flavobacteriaceae bacterium
CCTTTATGCATCTGATTGGTAGCTTTCGATAAAAAATTAGACGGATAAATTAAAATGTTTTCAAAATGCTTGTACAAGTAATTCTGCATTTTAAATGTAATCATAATAGCAATTGACGAAATGATTACTTTCTTTACAGGCGAAATTACTACATTTCCCCTTCCAACAAAATTGTGTTTTTTAATAAATTTTGATACTCTATATTCAAACTTAAGTTTATCATAAGCATTCAATCTTTTGTAAAAATCAATATTATTTTTTAACACCTTCTTTAAAGAAGGATGTGTTTTATGTAAAAAATATATTGGATTTATCATTCACTATTAATTGACTCTTATGAATTGAATTGGATCATAATTTTTAGTAACGATTGGATCTAATAACAAAATAGCTCCATATTTAAGGTTAAATTTTTCAAGATGACCAAATAGTAACTGCTTTTTGTGGTATCATCAAAAAAACAATTCTTATAAAATTACTAATTCTTTTGACTCCATTACCTACACAAAACACAAGGAATTATTCTATTTTTATAGCCTATGTATATTGAATGGCTAACAATTTTTAAAATTTTACAAAACCCTAAAATCAAATGTATTGAATTTAGGGTTTTGGTGTTTATTCTTTTAAGTTCTATTATTCTAATAACGTATAATGAGAATTAAATAGAAGGATCTGTTGGGGTATTAGGATTATTTAGCCTTTCTTCAAAAGGGTAAGGGTAGAAGTTCCTATTTCTCTCACTTAAAAAATCTGCATTTGCAGAAGGAGTAAAACTTGAATTAATTCTCCTCGAATCTTCTAAACGCAAGCCAGACATAAATAATTCAATGGATCTGTTTTTAAAAATCTCATTCATTACATCTTCGCTATTATTTGTATTTCCAGCCCAGGCTCCTAGATTAGCATTTACCCCAAAAACATCATTGTTTTTTTGACGAACCAAATTAATATTAATTACAGCATTTGGCAAATCATTAGTCATTGCATAAGATTCAGCTTTAATTAAAAGCATTTCTCCAGGTAGGTAAACAGGTATACTTTTATTTCCTTCATCAAAAAAACCAAGTAAATTCTCAACTCCATGTGCTCCAAAATCTGGAACTTCTACTTCATCTGAAGGTGATAAATAAAAGCTTATTCTGCCATCATTAACTTCGGGAGTTAAAACTCCAGTCAAACCAAAATTATCTTGAGGCTTGGTGTCAGGAGCATTTTCAACAGCAAAAGAGAATATGGCATTTTTATTTGTTGCTCCATCATACATCCAAACAGATTCTGATGTTAAATCAACTGCATCAGCTGCACTAATAGCAGCAGCATAGTTTCCAGCAAATAAGTTATATCTAGCTAAGTAAGCATTTATCATATTCGGTAAATCTAACCCTGAAATATTTCCTAGAAATTCATCTGATATAGCGTTTGCTGAAATGTCAGATTTTGCACTTTCTAATAAGTTAATACATTCAGTTAAAACTTCATTACGAGAGTTAAAGTCAGCTGTTCCGTCACTATTATTATTAATAGGTACTTGTTCAAAATTTTGAATTAAATAACCTAATGTCATAGCTTTGAAAAACTTTGCATAGGCTTTAATACCTGATTTAGTTCCAGGATCCATTTCTACAGCATCAACATTTTCAATGATTAGTTCTGCGGCACCTTTATCTCTTAATAATCTATTCCACAAGCGAGTGATTCCCGCATTGTCATTTGGTAATCCTGCCCCACCAGCAACTAATTCTTGTGGGGTAACAAAAGTAAGTAGATTACCAAGTTCACGAGTAGAAAGTCCAGGCACTTCAACAATTGGTGATAAAGTTGAAGTTGTAAAATGACTTGTCATACCTACAACAGCAGTTATCAAACCCGATTTGGTTGTTAATACTTGATTTTCTGCAGGTTGATTTACGTTATCAAAATCTGTTTCACAAGATGTGAATATAAAAACAGATAATAGTAAGATGTTAAATATTTTTTTCATTTTTTTATATTTAAAAATTAAGAATTACACCAAATTTATATACTTGTGGAATAGGCACATTTGCCATGTCCTGTCCACGAACTCCATTAGATTGACCTTCTGTGTTTACCTCAGGATCAAAACCATAATAATTATCAAACGAGATTAAGTTTGTCCCACTCAATGTAAATTTCACATTGTATAAATAGGGTTTGTCAATTTTTAGGTTATAAAATAAAGCCACTTCTCGTAATTTTATATATGACCCATCTTCAATAAATGATTCGAAAATAAAGAAATTTGGTCTCGAACTTCCTTTAGGTACATCTCCATTTAATTCTTGAGCAGTTTGTTGTCCTCCTTTAAATAGATACCCCATTCTCTTATCCCAACTCATTACATCATTTCCTTGAATAAAATCAAGTTGAAATCTAAAACCAAGATTTTTATATTCAAACTCATTCGTTATTGAAGCTACAAAATCAGGGTTAGGATCTCCAATTATTTTTTTCAAAAGAGTTCCAGAAGGTTGACCGTTTGCATCGTAATCTTCTACGGCAACTAAAACAGTTTCACCATCACTTAAAACAGTTTCTTCATAGTGACCTCTGGCTCTTTGTACAAAGCCATTACTATCTAATAAATTAGCACCATTTGCATCACGTGCAAAAAATGTTCCGTAAAAGCTTCCAATAGGTTCATTAGTTTGTGCTACTGAAGTCCCAAACATACCTAGTGATAATCTGCCACCTTCAACATGGGTAACAGTATTTTTATTATGACTTAAAGTTGCTATAACATTCCAATTAAAATCTCCATTAATAGGTTTGGCTTTTAAAAGTAATTCAAAACCTTTATTAGTCATAGTTCCTATATTATCAAAACGATTACCAAAACCTGTTGAAGGAGAAAGACTTCTTCCAATTAATAAATCTTCAACTTCTTGATTATAATAAGAAAATTCTAAACTTAATTTATTATTAAACATTGCCATATCAAACCCAAATTCTAATTCAGTTTGTCTTTCAGGTTTAAGATTTTCATTTCCTTGTAATAAGCTAGGGAAATAACCAATATTTCCATTGTAATTTTGCTGATTATAATTAGTGAAAATTTGATATGGATATAATGCTGTTAAATTACCTGCTTGCCCCCAAGCTGCTC
>DOIV01000277.1:0-1409 GCA_003511845.1 Flavobacteriaceae bacterium
AAAGATTTATTCAAATTGCGTAGTTTTTAAAACGTCCATTAATTTTTCAAGTTGTTCTTCAGTACCGTAAGTTGCAACATAGATAAGGCTAAAACCATTCATTACGGTGGCCATATAGCGTTGTTTAATATCCATACCATTCATAGTCATTACAGCATCAAAATAATAAAATGTTTGACCATCAACTTCAATTGATTTAGTATCTTCATCAGCTTTTATTGGCATTTGAGCTTCTATCATGGCTTTTCTTAAAGTATCTAAATAATCTTTCCCATCTTTAATAGATGTTAACCCAATGTTTTCTGCTGTAAAGTTAAAGTTAGAATTTAAAACTTCAGAATCGGTATGGCTTTGTGTGTCAAATTGCGAGACCATTAATAAGCTCGCTGACGTAATATCAGCAGTTTTAAGCATCTTGTCAAATTCTTTATTGTCAAGATCAACTTGAGCTTCTTTAATCAAAGCTTCTTGTTCTGCATTTGATTGAACATCCCAGCCATCAGGTATTTCTAAAGTCATCCCAAAAAATTTATTTTTATAGGTGTTATTTTCAATTGAGCCATAATCAAAATTATCAGGAATACTTCTTTGACAACTTGTTGTTAGTGTAATAAATGCAATTACTAAAATGTAAAATGTGTTTTTCATAATATATTGTATGTTTTGGTTTGATACAAATTTATATAGTTTAGGTTTTGTATTAACGCCTAAAATCAGTAAAAATAAACACCCTGAAAACAGGGGGTTTGAAAAGTTTAGTTTGTTTCTAAACTTATTTTTAGCTAACTTTGTTCTTGCCTGTCCGGCAGGCGGGTAGCCACTATATATAGTTCGTTTAAACGGAACGATATCCTTTCGATAAATGAAACCTCAAAATAAACACAAAAGCATGAATAGCATTCATGCTTTTGTTTATAAAAAAGATAGATTGTAAGTTACTTTTTCACTTCACTAGTATTATTAGTTCTATCTACATCAGCCATAAGTTGTGAAGGGTCAATTTCGACATTTTTTACGGGTTTGGTTGTGATAAAAGTATAGGTTGGGCTTGTCCAAGACCAATCATTTATAATTGTAGCTGAGTTTGGTTTATTACCCAATAGCATCCGTAAAGGAATGTAAAAATTTTCAGTACTTCCGTCAATATAAATCACTTTTAAATCAATAGGCATTGGTAGATTGCCAATTCTTTTTAAAGTAATTTTCTTGTCTTTTACTTCAGAAACGGCATAGTCGATTTTGTTAGTAGTTTGTGTCCATTCATTTAAATACCATTGTAATTGTAAATCTGAAATTTTTTCAGCAGTTCTGATAAAATTAGTTGGTGTTGGATGTTTAAATGCAAAATCAGTAAAGTACTTTTTTAATGTTTTTGCTAAGTTTTCTTGACCAATAATATAGCCCAATTG
>DOIV01000277.1:1765-2688 GCA_003511845.1 Flavobacteriaceae bacterium
TTCGCCTTTACTATAAGCAGAAACTCCGTAAGCAAAATTAAAATTAAACCTGTCTGCAAAGGTAGTTTGCGGTTCTTCAACACCAGAAGTTGCTAAATAAAAGTAACTATCATAAGAACCTGTATGAGGGTTTGTTTTTCCTTCTTGCATTACTTTATTCATAGCGATATGAGAAATGTACGAAGTAAAACCTTCGTCCATCCATTCATGTTTAGTTTCATTGGTGGCTAGTAAAAATTGAAACCATGTATGTGCAAATTCATGAGCTGTAACACCAATCAAACTTCCTAATTTTCGTTCACCTGTAATAAGTGTACACATGGCATATTCCATACCACCATCACCACCTTGAATTACCGAATACTGTTTGTAAGGATATTGCCCGATATGTGTGTTGTAAAACGAAAGAATTTCAGCAGTTTTTGTTTGTAGTATTTTCCAGTTTTCTTTTAGTTTAGGATTGTCTTTGTAGAAGAAATGCAATGTAACATCATTTTCAGCGGTTACTTTGTCGTGAATATAATCAGGGTCTGCAGCCCAAGTAAAGTCGTGTACCTTAGGAGCCTTAAAATGCCATGTTAATTTTTTTGCCTTTTTTATTTTCTTTTGCTGTTTACGTGTCATTTCTGTTTCATAACCATGACCAATCTCATTTGGGTTTTGTAAGTAACCAGTACCACCAATAGTGTAATTTTTATCGATAGTTATTTTCACATCAAAATCACCCCAAACGCCATGAAATTCTCTAGCAATATATTGATTGGCATGCCAACCTTCAAAATCATATTCTGCCAATTTAGGATACCATTGTGTCATAGACAAAGCAACACCTTCTTTATTATTTCTACCCGAACGGCGTATTTGTAAAGGTACTTGACCTTTAAAATTCATAGAAAAAACTGTTTTTTCATTTGGTAAAATAG
>DOIV01000260.1 GCA_003511845.1 Flavobacteriaceae bacterium
AAAGGAATATCTAAACTTTCTAAAAGCTCTGAAAAACGCCCTCTATCTTCAGCTAAATCTAAAGCCTCAAATGATGTTCCAATTACTTTAATACCATATTGTGCAAATTTTTCAGCTAGTTTTAAAGCGGTTTGTCCGCCTAATTGAACAATAACACCTTCAGGTTTTTCATGTTGAATAATATCATAAATATGTTCCCAAAAAACAGGTTCAAAATAGAGTTTGTCAGCTGTATCAAAATCAGTAGAAACCGTTTCGGGATTACAGTTAATCATGATCGTTTCATAACCACATTCTTTGGCGGCTAAAATACCGTGAACACAGCAATAATCAAACTCAATACCTTGTCCTATACGATTCGGACCAGAACCCAGTACAATAATTTTCTTTTTATCAGTAACAATTGATTCGTTTTCAACAATAGTATTACCATTTTGAATACTGTCATTTTCAAAAGTAGAGTAGTAGTAAGGTGTTTCAGCTTTGAATTCCGCAGCACAGGTATCTACTAATTTATAAACTCTATTGATGTTGAGTTCTTTTCGTTTTGTATACACTTCGCTTTCTAAGCAACCTAGCATGTGTGCTATTTGTCGATCACCATAACCTTTTTGTTTGGCTTCCAATAATAAATCACGTTGTAAAGTATCTAGTGTATAGGTAGAAATTTCTTTTTCTAAAGCATGTAATTCTTCATATTGCTTTAAAAACCATAGATCAATTTTAGTAATTTCATGAATTCTACTTAGTGGCATTCCCACTTGAATGGCATCATAAATTGCAAAAACTCTGTCCCAACTCGGGTTGGTAAGTTTATCGATTATCTGATTGTAATCTTTATACCCTTTACCGTCTGCTCCTAATCCATTACGCTTAATTTCAAGTGATTGTGTTGCTTTATGTAAAGCTTCTTGAAAAGACCTACCAATTCCCATAACTTCACCAACCGATTTCATTTGCAAACCAAGTGTTCTGTCAGAACCTTCAAATTTATCAAAATTCCAACGTGGTATTTTTACAATTACATAATCTAATGTAGGTTCAAATAAAGCTGAGGTGGTTTTGGTAATTTGATTTTCTAATTCGGTTAAATTATAACCAATGGCTAATTTTGTTGCCACTTTTGCAATAGGATATCCTGTAGCTTTTGAAGCCAAAGCAGAAGAACGTGAAACACGAGGGTTGATTTCAATAGCAATAATATCTTCTTTTTCATCAGGACTTACTGCAAACTGAACATTACAACCTCCAGCAAAATCACCAATAGAACGCATCATATGTATTGCCATATCACGCATTCTTTGATAGGTGAAGTCACTTAATGTCATGGCTGGTGCTACAGTTATTGAATCTCCTGTGTGAATTCCCATCGGATCCATATTTTCTATGGCACAAATAATGACAACATTGTCATTTTTATCTCTCAACAATTCTAATTCATACTCTTTCCAGCCTAGCAGTGCTTTATCTATAAGCACTTCATGAATAGGGGAAGCTTCCAGTCCTCTACTTAATAAATCGTCAAAATCTTCTTCATTATATACAATTGAGGCACCATATCCTCCTAAAGTAAAAGAAGGTCTTATTACTAGCGGGAACCCATATTCTTGAGCAATTCCCTTTCCTTTTAAAAAGGATGTAGCAGTAGTTGATGGGGCTTGACCTATACCAATTTCATTCATTAAATTACGAAACTGTTCTCTGTCTTCCGTGACATTTATGGCATCAATATTTACACCTATCATTTCTATATTAAAGTCATTCCAAATACCTTTATCATCAGCTTCAATACATAAATTAAGAGCAGTTTGACCTCCCATAGTTGGCAGTACAGCATCAATATTAGGATGCTTTTTTAATATCTCTACAATAGATTTTGTAGTTAAAGGTTTTAAATAAATATGATCAGCTAATGACGGGTCAGTCATTATAGTTGCAGGGTTAGAATTGATTAAAGTAACCTCAATTCCCTCTTCTTTTAAAGAGCGGATAGATTGACTTCCTGCATAGTCAAACTCACAAGCTTGACCTATGATTATTGGGCCTGAACCTATAATTAAAACGGATTTTATAGAATTGTCTTTTGGCATTTATTAAGCGTATTTTTAGAATTGCAAATATTTATAATTTTTATTTTTAATAGGGTTTAAATTTTAAAAACTTATTAAAAAGATATAAAAAAAGGTGTTACTAATAAAAGTAACACCCTGTATATGGTTAAAATAATAAAATCATTATTTTTTTGGACTAGCTTCTGATGAAACTGAAATTTTCTTTCTACCTTTAGCTCTTCTTCTAGCTAAAACCTTTCTACCATTAACGCTAGACATTCTCTCTCTAAAGCCATGCTTATTCTTTCTTTTTCTTTTTGACGGTTGAAACGTTCTTTTGCTCATTATTGTATATCTTTATATATCTTCTTAATCTTTGTTTAGCTCTTGCTAAAATCGTCCGCAAATATACAAATCCTTTTATTTCTTGCAATAGTTTTTTTAAGAAAAATATTTAATTTTAATTTATTGTAAAAAAGCTCCTCCAAAATTGATTAGGTGAACCACTTTTTTGTTTTTAGAAAAATTCTAGTAACTTGCATAATTATTATGCATGCATAATGTATTAACCTACAGAAATACAATCCGATGACCAAATACAAACATATTTTTGAACCTTTAGATTTAGGGTTTATCATATTAAAAAATAGAATTTTAATGGGGTCTATGCATACAGGTTTAGAAGAAAAGAAAAACGGATTTGAAAGAATGGCTGCTTTTTATGCAGAACGTGCAAGAGGAGGTGTAGGTTTGATAGTTACTGGTGGAATTTCACCAAATATACAAGGTTTGACAGTACCTTTTTCTGCTAAAATGAGTACCCGTAAACATGCTAGTCATCATAAAGTAATTACCGATGCTGTACATAAAGAAGGAGGTAAAATCTGTATGCAAATTTTACATACTGGTCGTTATGGATATCATCCGCTATGTGTGGCTCCATCCGCAATAAAATCTCCAATAAGTCCTTTTAAACCTTTTGAATTAAAAGAATCTGGAATTAAAAGAACAGTTAGAGATTTTGTAAATTCTGCTAAGCTGGCAAAAGAAGCTGGGTATGATGGTGTCGAAATTATGGGTTCTGAAGGGT
>DOIV01000258.1 GCA_003511845.1 Flavobacteriaceae bacterium
CAGGTATCCTCGAGGCAGAGCCTAGGGAAATTCTTTTCGATTAAAACCAAAAACCAACATTAAAAAACCAAAAATTTCGTTTATGATCTGGAGACCAAGAATATTTAATTTCGATAGGCCCTATAAAAGAATCTAATCCATAACCAACTGCATAACCTGATTTTGTGTCGTCAAATATTGCACCATCATTTAATAAGTTACTAGTTACTCTTGCATAGTTTCCTGTAAAGGAAATATAATGCTTTTCAAAAGGCTCGTAACGTAAAGTAAATGCCGACTTTAAAAATGCTGTGCCACTTAAATCTGCAACATCGTATCCGTAAAAAGGAACAAAACTATTTACAAAATTTTCGTTATTGCCTCCTAATGAATATTCAAATATAATATTGTCATTATCGCCAATTGTAATACCTGCCTCTGCAATATAATGAAAAGTTAATTTGTTAAAAAAAGTAGTAGCGTATCCTAATTTACCATATAATAAAGAAAAAGGATTAAAATTGTCAATCTCATCACCAACAGAATTAAAGCTATTCTCTGATGATAATAAATAGGTTTTATAATTCACATCTAAATAAACACCCCTTTTAGCGAAGTGTTTTTTATCATAAGTATCTAATTTTAGCTTTGCAAAAGCACCCAAATAGCCATTATTATCCAAATAATTTTTAACAATTTTATTATTATTTAACGTTTCGGTAAAAACTTTAAAATCTTTATATTCAGCCCCTATCCTTAATGCTAAATTCTTACTGAAAGAGGTTTGTAAATAAAGTTGTGTCGTAAAATTGTTATATTCTACAGCTGACTTTACAGATACTTCTTCATCAATATTAAGGAAGAAATTTTTGTTAAAATGATTGTATTTTGTATTGATACCATAACTCCAATGAAAGCCATTATCAATAAAGTAATCAATATTATATCTAATATTATCTCCTAAAACGATATCTGCAGAAAAGATGTCATTTTTAAACAAACTATGTTTAGAAGTGAAGTTTAACAGCACTCCTGTTTTATATAAGTCATCATAATGAACTCCTAATTTCAAGAAAGTAGACACCTTTTCCTCTTTTAAATTAAAGTAAATTTCTACACCGTTTTTTTGCTTTATAAACTTATAAAGAATACTTTGAAAATTATCAGTAGCTGCTAAATTATCAATACCTTCATAAAATTTTTTGTAGGATATAGAGTCCACTTTAGCCATTCTTAACTTTCCTAAAACATAGGCTCTTGTATAATTTTTATTGCCTGATATTTTTATATCGGTTACCTTAAATTTTTCAGAATCATCATATATAATACCATCAACAATTGCTTTTGTTCTTTTAACTTGCCGTTCAGCAACACCTTCAAGATAACTCATTTGTTTTCTAGCAACTTTCTCGCCTATATCAACAATCTCTTTAGCAACATCAAAAGAGACCACATTATAATCACTTATATCAGGATGGATATACAAATCTGTATCTCTTCTATTAGAGTCATTATTATCATACATCTGAAAACCAACTATTTGCATCACAATTTTAGGAGCTGTATTTAAATTTTCTCGCACTTCTAAATTATCTTGTACATCAACTCCAATAATAATATCAACCTCCATTTTTTTCATGATATCTACTGGGAAATTATTTACAACACCTCCATCGGTCAATAATTTACCATCGACCTCTATAGGATCGACCAAAGTAGGAAATGAACCACTTGCCCTGAGTGCTACAGGTAAAAAACCTGTTTCTAAAATTTCCATAGCCCCAGTCTCTAAGTTTGTTGCCACACAAAAAAACGGGATTGGTAATTTAGAAAAATCAGTTACAGTATCTACGTGTTCTGTTAATTTTGACAATATATTGAAGAAGTTTTGTCCTTTTGAAACTGCAGAAGGCAATGCTATTTTTTTATTTTTTATAGGTAAACTAAAAATATATTTTTCTTCATTTTCTTTCTGATAGATTGATTTTGATCTTCTAGGCAGCTTATCTTGCATCAATGTATTGTAATCTAAAGCCGTCAAAACAGAATCTAACTTATTTGCTGTATACCCAGAAGAATATAAAGCACCTATGATTGCTCCAGCACTGGTTCCTCCAATATAATCAATACGCACTCCAGCTTCTTCCAGCACTTTTAACACACCAATATGTGCGAAACCTTTGGCACCACCTCCACTCAATACCAAACCTACTTTTAAATCCTTAATAGGCTCTTTACTCTCTTGTGACAGTAGCACCTGAGCATTAATTAATAACAATATGATTAATATTTTTTGAAACATTGAAAATAGTATTCTTAACTATGATAGTATTTATACACTTTGGTTGCTTTAGATTGTCCAATTATTTTTTCTAATGCATTGTTGGATGCTTCTGAAACTCTTTTAGCCGATTTAAAATGTCTTAACAAACTTACAATAGTTTGTTTACCTATTCCTGGTATTTGTTCTAATTCTGTTTGGATAGCACTTTTACTTCTTTTATTTCTGTGAAATATAATCGCGAACCTATGAGCTTCATTCCTTAACTGTTGAATGATTTTTAAGGTCTCTGATTTCTTGTTTAAATACAACGGAATTGGATCGTCAGGATAAAATATTTCCTCTAAGCGTTTAGCAATACCAATGATAGCTATTTTTTTTCGCAAGCCTAATATTTCTAAGCTTTTTAATGCTGACGAAAGCTGCCCTTTACCTCCATCTATAACGATTAGTTGTGGTAATTCTTGCCCTTCATCTAACAATCTTTTATATCTTCTATGTACGACTTCTTCCATAGAACCAAAATCATCAGGGCCAACAACCGTTTTTATATTGAATTTTCGGTAATCTTTTTTACTTGGTTTTCCGTCTTTAAAAACCACACATGCTGCTACAGGATGTGTTCCTTGAATATTTGAATTGTCAAAACACTCTATATGTCGAGGCTCTTTTGGCAAACGTAAATCCTTTTGCATTTGAGCCATGATGCGATTGGTGTGACGGTCAGGATCTATTATTTTAATTTGCTTAAACCGTTCCTGCCTATGATATTTGGCATTACGCAAAGACAATTCTACAATTCGTTTCTTATCACCTAATTTAGGGATGGTCACTTTTATTTCATCACCAACATTGACTTTAAAAGGTACATATATTTCTTTTGATTGTGAATTAAAACGTTGTCGAATCTCAACAATAGATAGTTCTAACATATGCTTATCATCTTCGTCTAATTTCTTTTTAATCTCTCTAGTATACGATTGGATAATAGCACCATTCATAATTTTAAAGAAATTTACATAGGCAAAACTTTCGTCTGAAATGATTGAAAACACATCTACATTTGATATGGACGGATTTACAACGGTTGATTTTACTTGGTAGTTTGCCAATAAATCTATCTTTTCCTTAATTTTTTGTGCTTCTTCAAATTCATGTTTTTCAGCAAATCGCATCATCAATTCTTTAAATTGTACTAAAGCATCTTTAAAATTACCTTTAATGATATTTTTTATCGCATTGACATCTTCTAAATAGTCGGTTTCTGTTTGTAGACTTTCACATGCACCTTTACAATTTTTAATATGGTATTCTAAACATATTTTATATTTCTGAGCTTCAATGTTTTTTTGTGACAAATCATAATTGCAAGTTCGTAATTGATACAACTCTTTAACAAGAGATAATAATGCTTTTGCCGTTCTAATAGAAGTGTAGGGTCCAAAATATTCAGAACCATCTTTAATGACATTTCTTGTTAAAAACACTCTTGGGAAAGCTTCTTTTTTAATGCAAATCCAAGGATAGGTTTTATCATCTTTCAACAACACATTATACCGAGGCTGGTATTTTTTTATCAGATTATTTTCTAATAATAAAGCATCCGTTTCAGTAGCAACAACAATATGCTTTATCGATGCAATCTTTTTTACCAGCACTCTGGTTTTACCGTAGTCATGATTTTTAGTAAAGTACGAGCGGACTCTTTTTTTTAAATTTTTGGCTTTCCCTACATATAATATAGCATCCTCTTTATCATAGTATTGATAAACTCCTGGTGTATTCGGTAAGGTTTTTATTTGAATCTCTAAATCAGGGTTTGCCATAAAGCGAAGTTACTGAAATTAACTTCATAAATCATTTATGATTTTGGTTTTTCATAATGTTGTAC
>DOIV01000281.1 GCA_003511845.1 Flavobacteriaceae bacterium
TCTTCTAATTGCTTAAATTGTCTGATTTGTTCTTCTGATAACCCCTTAAAATATGTGTTTATTATTTTCATAAATTAAAGGCCAAAAATACCTTTTATTGTTAAAAAAACACTAAATTTAGTCTAAATAATTATCTTATAACATAAAAAAATGTAATTTTGTTATTCATATCCAATCTAAATAACACATGACGAGTACTACAATAAAATTTTCAAGAGTAGATTCTGCAAAGTTTTTCAGAACTCTGAACAAGCGTATTAACAGTTATTTCAAAGACAATAACATTAAAAAAACTGGAAACTGGAAGCTTTATGGTAAAGCAATGGTCATGTTTGCTTTATTCATTATACCTTTAATTTTAATTTATACATTAGATTTATCTGGCTGGGTACAAGGATTATTTATGGTTATAATTGGTATTGGCATGGCTGGTGTTGGTATGAATGTAATGCACGATGCTAACCACGAATCTTTTTCGAGTAAAAAATGGGTAAATAAACTCATGGGAAGCAGTATTTACATCCTTGCTGGAAATGATTATAACTGGAAAGTACAACACAATGTTTTACACCATACGTATACAAATATTCAAGGTCATGACGAAGATATTGATGCAGGTAGAATCATTCGTTTTTCAAAGCATGCCAAATGGTTGAAAATTCATAAATATCAAAAATATTATGCCTTTTTCTTGTATGGATTACTTACGGTAAACTGGGCAATTACAACCGATTTCAAACAGAGTTATCATTATTTAAAAAAGAAATTATCGTATGGTAAATTCCCGAATCCTGCTACTCAGTGGACAAAACTAATCATTGGTAAAGTTATATATTATGCGGTTTGGGTTGCTTTACCTCTATTTTTAGGTTTTGCTTGGTGGCAAGTTCTCATCGGATTCCTTATCATGCATTATACAGCTGGCATTATTTTGAGTGTTGTTTTTCAGTTGGCTCATGTAATGCCAAATACTGAAATGCCGTTACCAGACGCAGATGGTAACATGAAAAATACTTGGGCAATTCATCAATTGTATACCACTTCAAATTTTGCACCTAAAAACTGGTTCGTACGTTATTTTACTGGCGGTTTGAATAGACAAGTTGAACATCATTTATTTTCAAACATCAGTCATATTCATTATAGTAAAATAGCAAAAATAGTTAAAGAAACTGCTAAAGAATTTAACTTACCATATAATGAATACAACACCATGTGGAAAGCCCTAAAAGAACATTACCGTCAATTGAATGTGTTAGGACAAAAACCTGCTTTGGTCTAAAGTAATTTTACTTTTCCGTATCAATTAGTTTAAAATCTAACAAACTGTAATAAAGCTCCTTTTACGGGCTGTTTATTGGTTATAAATCTTTACTTTTGTTGTATAATTTTTAATCAACTATTATGCAACAACATCTTTCTGATAGAATCAACAATTTACCAACTTCGGCAACTTTAGCTATGGCAGCCAAAGCACGTGAATTAAAAAACGAAGGTAAAGATATTATAAGTTTAAGTCTAGGTGAGCCAGATTTCAATACTCCTGAGTTTATAAAAGATGCTGCAATACAAGCCATTAATGATAACTATAACTCTTATACTCCCGTTAACGGATATTTAGAATTACGTGAAGCTATTTGCAGAAAATTTAAAAGAGACAACCAATTAAATTATACACCAGATCAGATTGTAGTTTCTACTGGTGCAAAACAATCTATTGCTAATGTTGCTATGGTATTGTTAAACCCTGGAGATGAAGTGTTATTACCGGCACCGTATTGGGTAAGTTATTCTGCCATTTCCATATTGGCTGAAGCCACATATAAAGAAATACCTTCAACTATTGAAACGGATTTCAAAATTACGCCCGAACAATTAGAAGCTGCTATTACGCCTAAAACAAAAATGATTTTTTTCAATTCACCAAATAACCCTAGCGGAACGGTTTATACAGAAAGTGAATATAGAGCATTGGCTAAAGTGTTAGAGAAACATCCTACTATTTATATTTTATCTGATGAAATATATGAACATATCAACTATAGTGAACCAACTTTTAGTTTTGCTGCTATTGAAAATATGTACGACAGAACTATAACTATTAATGGCGTTGCAAAAGCATTTGCCATGACTGGATGGAGAATTGGTTATATGGGTGGTCCAGAATGGATTGCTAAAGCATGTACCAAAATGCAAGGACAAATTACTTCTGGTGCAAACTGTATTGCCCAACGTGCTACCATTACAGCTCTTGATGCTCCGGTCTCTAAAATTCAGTTTATGGTTGATGAATTTTACAAAAGAAGAGATTTGGTATTGGATATGATTAAAGGTATTGAGGGCCTTAAAGCTAATGTACCTAAAGGTGCTTTTTATGTTTTTCCTGATGTATCTTATTACTTCGGAAAAACGATTAGCGGAACAACTATTCATAATGCATCTGATTTTTCTATGCTATTGTTAGAAAAAGCAAATGTAGCAACGGTTACTGGTGATGCATTCGGAGCTCCTGATTGTATCCGTATATCTTATGCTGCATCCAAAGAAAACCTTAAAGAAGCATTTAAAAGGATTAGCGATTTATTAAATTTGTAAGAATACATTACTGTTCAAAATATAGAATAAATGATGTTCCTTTATTTAAAATTTAAGATTTGAAAAATAAAGCTATTGCATATCCGATTCTTATTTTACTGATAAGTGTAATTATATATCTTTACAATCCGTCAGACGAAGGAGAAGAAACTGAAGATGATAACTTTATAAGCACCACTTCTTCTTTTAATTATTTACCTACTTCTACAACCAATCAAATTATTTCACATGAATATTATACACTTTCTTATAGTGAAAAACACGAACAAGCAGAATGGGTTGCTTACGAATTAAAAAAAGAACACTTAAAACGTACACAAAGAAAACGCCCTTATTTTATTAGAGACAAAAAAGTGAAAACCAAATCGGCTAATTATAAAAATTACAAAAAATCAGGTTATACCAAAGGTCATTTATGCCCAGCTGGAGATCGGAAGTTTTCTAAAAAAGCTTTTGATGAAACTTTTTTAACCTCTAATATTAGTCCGCAAGAAGCTAAATTTAATGGTGGAGTTTGGAATAGGATAGAACAAAAAACCAGGTATTGGGCTGGTAAAGACAAACAACTCTATGTAATTACTGGTGGTGTTTTAAATGATCAGTTACCTACTATAGGTAAAGAAAAA
>DOIV01000237.1 GCA_003511845.1 Flavobacteriaceae bacterium
TTTCTACGAATTTTCCATAAAAACCCAGCAAGCGAAATGATATCTGCCTCCTCTTTAAGTAAATTTAATATGCTTTCGGTATCAAAAAAATCACTCTTATCAAAATATGAGTTATTGACATTCAGTTTATTAGCTCTTTCTAAAACTTTGGCATCTTTATTGTTTGAAAGCACTCGTACAACAGTGGCAACGTCATTATTTTTAAAATACTTCATTATGTTCTCAGCATTAGTTCCAGAACCTGAAGCAAAAATTACAATACGAATCATAAACTTACGTTGAATTGTTTTTACAAAAAAAAGAATTATTATTAACAATTAATGAGGAATACTATAAAAGTTAATTATTTTTTTTAAATTAGACCTCAATATTTTTTGAGGAAAATACTATTTTAAATTAAAGTTTTTTTACTTTTGCCTCAAATTTAAATTAAAAAATTATAAAAATTATGTCAGACATTGCATCAAGAGTAAAGGCTATTATCGTTGACAAACTAGGCGTTGACGAAAATGAAGTAACTAACGAAGCTAACTTTACGAACGATTTAGGAGCAGATTCTTTAGATACTGTAGAATTAATCATGGAATTTGAAAAAGAATTTGATATTCAAATACCAGACGATCAAGCAGAAAACATTGGAACTGTTGGTCAAGCAATCAGCTATATAGAAGAAGCTAAAAAGTAATCATAAAGAATACTTTTAAATATAATATACGAGCATCTCTATTAATATGAGTTGCTCGTATATTTTTATAATAACAATCGAACTCTTACATATTTATGGAATTAAAACGAGTAGTTGTAACTGGACTTGGTGCTTTAACACCAATTGGAAATACTGTTAACGAATATTGGGAAGCTTTGCTTGCTGGTAAAAGCGGAGCAGCACCAATTACTCATTTTGATGCTTCAAAATTTAAAACTCAATTTGCTGCTGAAGTCAAAAATTTTGATGCGGTTGCTTTTTTAGGGAGAAAAGAGTCTCGTAAAATGGATAAATTTACTCAGTACGCCATGGTTGCTGCTGATGAGGCTATTTTAGACTCAGGCTTAGACTTTGACAAAGAAGATAGGGGTAGAATTGGAGTTATTTGGGGTGCTGGTATTGGCGGTTTAGAAACATTTCAAAATGAAGTGTTAAACTTTGCTGAGGGTGATGGCACACCACGCTTTAATCCTTTCTTCATTCCTAAAATGATTGCAGATATGGCTCCTGGGCAAATCTCAATCAAACACGGACTTAGAGGTCCAAATTTCACAACTGTTTCCGCTTGTGCATCTGCCGCAAATGCTTTGATAGACGCAATGAATTACATTCGTTTAGATCAAGCAGATATTATCGTTTCTGGTGGTTCTGAAGCAGCTGTTACCATTGCTGGTATGGGTGGTTTTAATGCCATGCATGCTCTTTCAACAAGAAATGATAGTCCTGAAACAGCTTCAAGACCTTTTGATAAAGATAGAGATGGCTTTGTTTTAGGTGAAGGTGCTGGTGCACTAATTTTAGAAGAATATGAACACGCAAAAGCAAGAGGAGCTACCATTTATGCCGAATTAATTGGCGGAGGTTTATCTGCTGATGCACATCATGTCACCGCTCCTCATCCTGAAGGTTTAGGTGCTATAAGTGTTATGAAAAGTTGTTTACAAAATGCGGGTATTTCACCTGAAGAGGTAGATGCTATTAATATGCATGGCACTTCTACTCCATTAGGAGATATTGCTGAATCTAAAGCTATAAAAGAAGTTTTTGGAGAACATGCATATACCATCAATATCAATTCAACAAAATCTATGACAGGGCATCTTTTAGGTGCTGCCGGAGTTATAGAGGCTATTGCTTCAATTTTAGCTATAAAACATGGTATCATACCACCAACTATTAATCACTTTACGGATGATGATGGTATTGACCCAAAACTGAACTTCACTTTTAACAAGCCACAAAAAAGAGACATTCAAGTTGCTATGAGTAATACATTTGGATTTGGAGGACATAATGCTTGTGTTGTATTTAGAAAAATGAAGGACTAAAAACTAGCATGGAATTTCTAAAAAAAATATTAAAATCTCGTGCTGACATTGAAAAAGATAAACTTTTTTTATCTTCAATTACAAAAATTATAGGTTTCAAACCGACTTCATTAAGGTATTATAAAAAAGCATTCACTCATAGTTCTGTAAAAAAAGTAACATCATCTGGAAAACAATTAAATTACGAAAGATTAGAGTTTTTAGGAGATGCCATACTCAGTTCAACCATTGCTATCTATTTATTTAATAAAATTCCTCTAGGTAATGAAGGAGACCTAACTCAAATGCGTTCAAAAATAGTAAGTAGAGAGCATCTTAACGAAATTGGTAAAGACTTAGCGTTAATCAACCATATTAAGAGTAACGTGCCTAAAAGAAATTTTGGTGACAATATTCATGGTAATATATTTGAAGCTTTAGTTGGTGCCGTTTTTTTAGATAAAGGACATAATGCTTGCCAAAAATTTATACACAAAACGGTCATTGAACCTTATGTAGATATTGAGCGTTTAGAAGGTAAGATTACAAGCTACAAAAGTGTATTGATTGAATGGACACAAAAAGTTAAAAAACCTATCAAATATGATATCTATGAAGATACTGGTAACGATGTGCTTAAACATTTTAGCGTAAAACTTTCTATTGAAAAC
>DOIV01000130.1:0-973 GCA_003511845.1 Flavobacteriaceae bacterium
ATAAGGCAATCTGATTTCTCCCTGCCTGTCAATGGTATATGAATTGAAATAAAAACTACCCTCATTTATTTGACCATTTGATTGTGTGTTTTGCTGAACAGATTGATTGAATAAGCCTACCAATTCTTCATTATTAGCTTTGATTCTGACGTCTAAAATATCATTTACCTGTAATTTATAAGGTTCATTTAAAATTTTATGAATAGACTTTTTTGCAGAAGGTTCCCCTTGAAAATAGATGAGTTCTTTATTAGGTATGCATGAAGTAAGCAATAACCCTAATGATAATATAATTAAAATTTTACGTATCATTTCAATTTTTTACTAAGTTGCAAATATAATTTTAAATTATTTACCAACCTTAATTATTTCTCCCTATTTTCGGGCAGTAAATTACATGTATGCTATTCCAACTAAAATCCTATCTAAATTTCATTTTAAAATCTAAAAAAAAACACGGAATTCACTCTCCATTTGTTTATAGTTTAGCTACACAGTGCCTCTATGACAAAACTCCAAAAATATGGTATAAACCGTTATTAAATTACAGAAAATCATTATCAAACAACCCTACAATTATTTCAATTGAGGATTTTGGAGCAGGATCAAAGTCATTACAATCTAATCAACGAAAAGTTTCAAACATTGCTAAAAATGCTGGAATTACTAATAAAAGAGCTCAACTTTTGGGGCGACTTTCTAATTATTTAGAAGCAACAACTATTTTAGAAATCGGAACCTCTGTTGGTTTGGCTTCAGCAAGTTTAAGTCTTGCAAATCCAACCTGTTCTATTCTTAGCCTAGAAGGATGCAACAACACCGCCCACATCGCTAAAACTAATTTTGAAAAATTTGATTTAAAAAACATTGAAATCATTATCGGAAATTTTGAAAAAACACTACCTAAAGCACTAAATAATTCAACTTTTGATCTTATATTTTTTGACGGAAACCATCAAAAAAAACCTACAAT
>DOIV01000130.1:1359-7081 GCA_003511845.1 Flavobacteriaceae bacterium
TTTGATGATATCTATTGGAGTAAAGGTATGTCAGAAGCTTGGCTATACGTTAAAAACCACCCTAAAGTCACGGTAAGTATTGACACTTTTTATTGGGGAATTGTATTTTTTAGAAAAGAACAGGAAAAAGAACATTTTGTGGTTAGGATGTGAGCTTCACTTTTTCTGAATCCTCTACTTTAACCTCTCCGTCATCTCTGAAAAAAGAGATGCCACCTCTCCTTAACTAAGGAGAGGAATTTATTACAATTAATCATAGCTATTATTTTAAAAACTAAACCTGTTTTTTCTTCAACTTAATTACCCCATTCAAAACCACCGTAATTAAAATCAACAAAGCACCATAGTAAAAATTTGCAGTCATTATTTCTTTTTGTTTAAAAATAATAATTGCTAATACAATTCCGTAAATAGGTTCTAAATTAATAGTAAGCATCATGGTAAAAGGACTCACACTTTTTAAGACTTCAGTTGAAGCTACAAAAGCATAAGCTGTACATATTGATGCTAAAATTATTAAATATAGCCAATCGGTTTTTGAGAGTATAAAAAAGTTTGAAGAAATTACTCCCTGAAAAAATAAAATGATACCTATAAACAAAGAAGCAAATAGTAATTCATAAAAAGAAATTACACTCGCTTTATGAGTTTTAATTAATTTGGCATTTAAAATTGAAAAGCTAGCAGATAAGAAGGATGAAAATAAAGCAACACCTATCCCAATTACATAATTGCTTTCGGCTTGAAAGATAATAACCAGTCCAACAATAGCCAATAGTGAAAACAGTAACTCATAACCTATTATCTTCTTTTTAAATAAAAGCCACTGAATTAGAGTTATAAACAATGCCCCTGTTGACATGGCTGCCAAAGTAATTGATACGTTTGCAATTTTTATAGCATAAAAAAAAGTAATCCAATGTATAGCAATTAAGACTCCTCCAAATAAAAATTGTAACAATTCTTTGAATGACTTTTTAAAACTGATTTTTTTAATCAATAGATAGATTAGTATCAAAATAACAGCAATAGTCACTCTAAACCAAACTAATGGTATTGCATCTATACTTATTAAGGCTCCGAGTATAGCTGTAAAGCCCCAAATAAATATAATGAAATGTAGGTGTAAGTAATTTTTTAACTTAGCGTCTTGCATTTCTGTAAAGATAAATAGCAATCAATCCAAATAAAATATTAGGTAACCAAACCATAAATAACGGATTGTAACTAGCTGCAGCTCCTAATACTTCTGTAATTTTCATGAAAAATACATATATAAACATTAAACTTATACCTGACGCTAAATTAATACCAATACCACCTCTTCTTTTACGAGATGCCAATGAAGCTGCTATTACCGTTAAAATTATAGACGATATTGGCAATGTTGTCCGAGAATACAATTCTACTCTATACTTATTTAAATTTTTCACACCCCTACTTTCAGAAATTTTAATATGCTTATATAATTTAGAAGAAGGCATTTCATTTGCTAAGTAATCGACATACAATAAATCTTTTGGGGAAAAATTAAAAGTTGTGTCTAATTTTTTTCCGACTTCTATACTATCCTTTTTTTGATACAACCATCTTTTTTTATAATTAGACAATGTAAAGGTTGTGTCTTTTTTATTCCATTTTACAGTTTTACCGATTAAGATATATTTCAAATTAAGCCCATCAAAATGTTGGTAAGAAAAATCGCTTCCGCTATTTCTTTCTAAATTAAAACTTCTAAAATAGACCACATCGTTTTCAGACAATTGTAAATTAACATTACTTACATAAGTTTTAGTTTTTTTTGTTTTACGTAAATACGTTTCATTAAATGCTTCAAATTTTTTATCTGAAATATGTAAAAAAAAATGATTTACAGTTAAAGAAATTAAGCCTAAAAGTACTGCACCTACTAAATAAGGTCTTAAAAATCTTTTATACGGAACACCTGAGCTATGAATGGCTACAATTTCAGTATTTGAAGCTAGTTTTGAAGTAAATAAAATGGTTGAAAGAAACAATGCTAAGGGCATATACGTATTCCCATAATTAAGAATAAACGGAATATAATAGTCACTTATAATTTCATTTACAGTTAAATTAGGATGCTCTAAAAATTTACCTATTTTTTCAGCGATGTCTATTGCAACTGCAATAGGTGTCAAAATCAATAACGTAAAGAAGAAAGTAGTAAAGTATTTTTTTAATATGTATTTATCGAGAATCTTCAAATTGTATGCATTCCATTCGGTTAATAAAATCCCTGACCCCGAAGTATCGAGACGGGAATGACATTCTGAATTAAAGCCTTTTATTCATTTGTTTGACCATCATGTTTTTCCAAGAGGTAAAATCTCCTGCTAATATATGCTTTCTTGCTTCACGAAGCAACCACAAATAAAATCCAAGGTTATGAATAGTTGCAATTTGCTTTCCTAAATATTCTTTTGCAGCAAAAAGATGACGTAAATAAGCTTTTGAATATTGTAAATCTACTGAGGTGATGTCCATTTCATCAATCGGCGAAAAATCATCTTCCCATTTTTTATTCTTGATATTGATGGTGCCATGTGCAGTAAATAACATTCCGTTTCTAGCATTTCTAGTTGGCATCACACAATCAAACATATCAACACCTAAAGCAACGTTTTCTAGTAAATTTATAGGAGTACCCACGCCCATTAAATATCTGGGTTTATCATCTGGCAAGATACTACAAACAATATCAGTCATTTCATACATTTCATCTGCTGGTTCACCAACAGACAATCCGCCAATAGCATTTGCCTCTGCTCCTACCGATGCAATAAATTCAGCTGATTGTTTTCGCAAATCTTTATAAGTACTACCTTGCACTATCGGAAGAAAAGTTTGGTCGTATCCATACTTTACAGGAGTTTTTTCTAAATGTGTGATACACCTTTTTAACCAACGATGCGTCATGTGCATAGATCGTTTTGCATAATTGTATTCACAAGGATAAGGGGTACACTCATCAAATGCCATAATAATATCGGCACCAATACTCCGCTGAATATCCATAGAGAATTCAGGAGAAAAGAAGTGGGTAGAACCGTCTATATGCGATTTAAATTTCACCCCTTCTTCTTTAATACTATTGGTTCCTGAAAGAGAGTATACTTGATACCCTCCAGAATCGGTTAGAATTGGTCTATCCCAATTCATAAATTTATGCAATCCGCCAGCTTTTTCTAAGATTTCAATTTTAGGACGTAGATACAAATGATAGGTGTTACCTAAAATAACATCTGCATTGATATCGTCTTTCAACTCATGTTGATGTACGCCTTTAACAGATGCTACTGTACCAACAGGCATGAAAATTGGCGTTTCTATTTTACCATGATCTGTAGTGATTGTACCTGCTCTGGCTTTACTGTTTTGATCTTTTCCTTTGATTTCAAACTTCATATATTCTTTTTACAGGTGCAAAAATAGTGTTTTATACTTTGCACTCACAAAGAATAATTTAGTTTAAAATAACCTTCACATTCTTAACCTCCTTTTTAAAGGCATTAAAAATCTTTAAAAAATAAACTCCTTTTGATAAATTCTTAAGATTTATACTATATTTTTGTCCTGAAATTTTATCTTTATAAACCTTTCTTCCTGTAATATCATAAATAGAAAGTTCTAATTCTTCTCCTTTCAAATTAGAAATCTGCAATTGCTTATTTGTGGTCGGATTTGGGTATAAAGAAAGTCCCTCTATGGTCACTTCTTCTACAGGTAAAGAAGTTCCTGAATATTCTGCAATATATGCCGTTGTATTTCCTGCTGCTCCGAAAACACCCCAATCTGAAGCGAACATTACTTTTGTACCGTCAGGACTAAATATTGCTTTGGTTTGGCTGTTATAATTATCATAAGATGTATAAGAATACCCATAGTTTCTTATTTTACCACTACCATCTAATTTAATGGCAAATATTTCAGTTCTGTAGTTGTATGCATAATCACAAGAATAACCTATTGATGCAGAAACTAATGCCCATCCTGGCATTTTAAAATTTCTTCCTGAGATATGCCCTGCAATATTTGGGTTGAAGTGTGGGTTACCACAAACATCAGAATCGCTAAGTAAATCTGTAAAATGTCCATCAGACAAACGAGCCATAGATAATGGAATAACCTGAACAAGTACCTCGTCTCCATTAACATCTACGGCAAAATCTGCATGTTCAGTTTTAATACCTATACTTCTTAAAAAATTAAATTCTAAATCATATAACCGTACCGAATGGGTAGCATTATCAGAAACAGCAATATAATTACCTGAAGGTGTAATTGTTGCCCAATCAAATCCTCCAGAAAAAAAACGTGTTGAAACTTCTCTGTTATTTTTAATATCATAAAGAGTAGCTCTATTTTCCTTATCTGTAACAACTACATATTTGTCATTTGCTGAAATATTCCCTTCAAATGGCCCAATACTTATATCTGAAAACCCACTAAAAACATGTAATACTAAACGCTCATTTGTCTCAATATTTAAGCGAACAAACTGATTGTCATTAGTAGCTAAATATCTAATATTTGGATTTACATTTGACCATCTACTATCCTTACCCCAAATATTTAATTCTTTATAAATACTATAATCTGACGCATTTAGAATGTATGAAAATCCAACAAATATTTTAGTCATATCTGAATTCCATGCTTGAATTTTTGAGTAAGGAGGTATAACTTCTGAAGTAGAATTAAAAGTGTTAACGTCTGTAATTCTAGTAACATTAATATTATTAACAGCATCATGAATTGTTTCTAAATACCCAGGGTGTGATAACAAGTTAAATTCCACAGGATGCCAATCAGTTTCAGGTGGGACTTGAGAGAAAGTATTCTTAGAAATTACACAAAGTATAATCAGTATTACATATGCTTTTATTGTTGTTTTCATTGAAGCAGTACTAGGTTTGAGTTAGATGATAAATTTAGTTTTAAATTCTAAAGTCATTCTAAAGTGAAATGATTTGTTTTGCTTACGGAATTACAACCCGCTCTTTACCAATAAACATTACACATTAAACCTAAAGTTCATCATATCACCGTCTTGCACGATATATTCTTTACCTTCTACAGCTAATTTACCTGCTTCACGTACTTGTTTTTCTCCGCCTAAAGTCACAAAATCTTCATATTTGATAACCTCAGCTCTAATAAATCCTTTTTCAAAATCGGTATGAATAACACCTGCAGCTTGTGGTGCCGTATCTCCAACATGAATTGTCCAAGCTCTAACTTCTTTCACACCAGCTGTAAAGTAGGTTTGTAAATTTAATAAAGCATAAGCCGATCTAATTAATTTTGAAGCTCCTGGCTCAGACAAACCTATGTCTTCTAAAAACAATTGTCGCTCTTCATAATCTTCCAATTCATTGATATCTGCCTCAGTACCTACCGCCAAAATTAACAATTCAGCACCTTCATCTTTTATGGCTTCTTTTACAGCATCAACATGTGCGTTTCCTGATACAGCTGATTTATCATCAACATTACATAAATACAATACTGGTTTGTCAGTTAACAACTGTAATGGCTTGATGTATTCTTCTCTTTCTTTTTCTGTCAACTCTATCGCTCTAACCGAGCTTGCTGCTTCTAAAGCTTCTTTCACTTTTGTTAATACGTCAAACTCTTTTTGAGCTTCTTTATCGCCTGTTCTCGAAGCTTTCTTTACACGTTCTAATCTTTTGTCTAC
>DOIV01000130.1:7470-7704 GCA_003511845.1 Flavobacteriaceae bacterium
GTAGTTTCTACATGCACTATATTATCATTATCAAAACAGCGTAATACATGAATAATAGCATCTGTTTCTCTAATATTTGCTAAGAATTTATTTCCTAAGCCTTCGCCTTTACTTGCTCCTTTTACCAAACCTGCAATATCAACAATCTCTACAATAGCAGGTTGTACTTTTTCGGGATTCGCAATTGCTGCTAATTTCTCTAAACGTTCATCTGGTACATTGACCACACCAACA
>DOIV01000094.1:0-7250 GCA_003511845.1 Flavobacteriaceae bacterium
TTGTAGTGACCTCGACAGGGTTACCTACGGTTTTCCTTATGATTTCAATATTGCAAATACAAAACTTATAAAGCTATCGCTTTACAGTTTTATTATTTTTTCATGATTTTGAAGTTTCACTTCAATCATTCCAAAATAATAAAACCTGTAATTTTCAATTACAGGTTTTGTGCTTGTAGTGACCTCGACAGGATTTGCTGACGCACATCCTACAAAGCTCTGCTTTGAAAATAGTACAAACAAAAAAACGCTCAAGCGAGCTTGGCGTTTTTTCTTATCGAACTATTTATTCGTGACCTCGACAGGATTCAAACCTGTAATCTCTTGAGCCGTAATCAAGTGCATTATTCAGTTATGCTACGAGGCCTAATTTGGGATGCAAATATATTTCTTTTAAATCTACTAGAAAAATTTTTCTAATAAATATCAGAGCAAACTCATACTATTTTCGAATAAAAACAAGATAATTGATTGAATCCTTCCTGAAGACACTATAAATAGGTTGCTTTTTGCCATTAATTTTGTATTATTGTGTAACAAAACCAAATCTATACATTTATCTATGTTTAATCTTTCCATTTTATTAGAATCAAGTACCAGTAAATACGCAGATAGAAATGCATTTACTTATGAAACCACAAGTTTAACCTATGCTCAGTTAAACGGAGCGGTAAATCAGGTGGCAAACGGTCTCGTACAATCTGGCATACAAAAAGGAGATAAAGTAGCATTGAGCTGTTTGAATATTCCTTATTTCCCGATCATCTATTTCGGAATTTTAAAAGCTGGTGCCGTAGTTGTGCCTTTAAGTGTATTGTTAAAAGAAAATGAAGTGGCGTACCATTTACAAGATAGTGAAGCCAAAGCCTATTTTTGTTTTGTTGGTAATGAAGCCTTACCTATGGGCGAAAGAGGTTATAAAGGGTTTAATGATGCTCCAAATTGTAAAGACTTTTATATGATAATGCCAACTCCTACTATGGAGTCGCCAATTAAAGGAACAAAAACTTTAGGGATGTTGATGAACGGGCAATCGCCCGGTTTTGAGTTTGTAATGACTTCTCCTGAGGATATGGCATTAATTATATACACCTCTGGTACTACAGGTAAACCTAAAGGAGCTGAACTTTCACATTCAAATATTTTTATGAATGCGATGTTATGTAAAGATTTATTAGGATTAACACATGAAGATAAAAGTTTAGTATCATTACCATTATTCCATATTTTTTCAATGACCGTTTTGATGGTAAATACGGTGTATTGTGGTGCTGAGGGTATTTTGCTAGCTAGGTTTGATCCGCAAGTAGCTATTGATATTATGGTAAAACATAAGATAACTATTTTTGCAGGCGTACCTACTATGTATTGGGCATTAACAAATTTTGAAGCTGATGAAAAAGATATAGAAGCTATTGGTAAAAATTTAAAAACAGCTGTTTCTGGAGGTGCATCATTGCCTGTAAATGTATTAGAATCTTTTGAAAAAAAGTTTGATGTACAAATTATAGAAGGTTATGGTATGAGTGAAGGTTCGCCAGTGGTGACTTTTAATCAGAAGGATGTAGGCTGTAAACCAGGATCGATAGGAACACCAATTTGGGGTGTACAAGTAAAGCTAGTTGATGCTGAAGGAAATGAAGTGCCACAAGGTGAAAAAGGAGAATTGATTTACAAAGGACATAATGTAATGAAAGGTTATTATAAAAAACCCGAAGCCAATGCTGAAACCATAAAAAACGGTTGGCTCTATTCTGGTGATATTGCTACAAAAGATGAAGATGGTTTTTACTATATCGTTGACAGAACAAAAGATATGATTATTCGTGGTGGGCTCAATGTGTATCCTAGAGAAGTAGAAGATGTAATGATGGATCACGAAGCAGTTTCTTTAGTTGCTGTTATTGGAGTGCCAAATGAAGCAAAAGGAGAAGAAATTAAAGCTTGCGTAGTATTAAAACCTGACACTTCTGTTTCTGAAGATGAGTTGATGGCGTGGACAAAAGAAAGAACAGCAGATTATAAATATCCTAGAATTATAGATTTTATGGATGCTTTGCCGATGAGTGCTACAGGTAAAATTTTAAAGAAAGAACTTCGGAAATAATAGGAATTATTTTTTGTTACTACGTCACCCTGAACTTGTTTCAGGGTCTCATATTATGAGATTCTGAAACTTTCTAAGCGTAGGAACATTATAAGGGTGTAGTTTTCTAAGAAAATAAAGAGATTAATTCATACACAAATTTTCACAAAACCTTTTAAAGCTATGATTAAAGCTTCTTTATTTTCAATATGACTCATATGTCCGTCTGGGAGTTCAACCAGTTTTACATCTGTACTTTCAGCTAGTTTGGCATGAATTTCAATAGCTAAAACAGGGTCTTTTTTACCTAGAATTAATCCTTTAGGGTAAGACGCTTTTTGAAATAGCTCGGTTCTATCTTTTCGTATTTTCATTCCTTCTAAAGATGCAACAATACTTTGAATGGAAGTTTGTAAAGCTTCTTGAGCGATTTGTTTGATTTCAGTTTTAAAAATATCACGATTTTCTTCAGAAAATAAATTCGGAATAGCAATGCGAACAAATGTTTTATGGTTTTGTTTTACTGCTTTTATCGCTCTATCCCTATTGATTTTTTTTGTTTCGGTATCCGCCAAAGCGGTAGAATTCATCAAGCACAACCCTTTAATTGTTTTAGGGAATAATTCTGCGAAAGCGAGGGCAATATAACCACCCATACTATGCCCAATCAATGTGTATTTTCGCAATCGTAAATGGCTTAAAAGAGCTTTTACCATTTTTGCTTGTTCTTCCATGGTATGGATATAGCCTAGGTTTTTAGATTTACCATGACCGAGCAAATCAATACAAATAATTCTGCTTTTTTTAACAAGTTCTGGCACAATAGCATTCCACATAGTTAGATTTTCTAAAAACCCATGAAGAAGCACAACGACCTTACCTTTACCAGTTGATGTAAAATGAATGGAAGTATTTTTATAGTTAAATATAGTTGACATAAATTCTAAAAGAGTTATTTACAAAACCGTTTAATGGCGAAGTCAGCTTCATTACCCCAGCCATATTTTTTGGCAGCAAAATAATCATTGCAAAAATCAGGTAAATTTAGTGCTTGTTTTGATTGTGCTAATACTAAATAACCATAGGCGTATTTAGGGTTTATCTCTACCGCTCTTTCAGCATCTTTTAAAGCTTCTTGATACTTGCCTTGCTCTAGGTATAAGTAAGATCTATAGCCAAAAGCTCTAAAAAATTTAGGCATAATTTTTAATGAAGTCTCAAAATCTTTTTCAGCCTCTTTGTATTTTTTCATCTTCCGATAAGACAAACCTCTATCTAAATAGGCTACATGATTTTTTGAATTTAATTCAATCCGTTTAGTAGAATATTCAATTGCCTTTTTATAATTGTTTTGATCGAAATACAAAAGGCTTAAATTGTCATAAAATTTATCAAATTCAGGATGCTCTAATGTTAAACCTTTTAAATAATCTTTTTCAGCTTTTTCAAAGTCTTTTAGTTGATAATAACTATAGCCTCTATTTAAAAAGTGCCTCGAATTTAAAGAGTCAAAATTTATAAGTCTTATATATGCTATAATGGCTTGTTTGTAATGCTTATTACTTACCAATACTTCAGCTAAAAATAGAGCTTTTTTATTATCAGTTCCATTACAGATAGCATCTGGAATACGGATAACTTGGGTATAACCTAATTTTAAAGCCGTTTTACTATCATCACATGCAGCATCAATTTTCAATAGAAATAATTGTATGTTGGCTCTAGTAGAAATAGCATGTGAATGCATATTGTCTATTTTAATAGCTTTGTTAATGATTTCTAATGATTTTTTATATTCATGATTTTGTGATAAAAGGATGGCGTAATTCACATACAATTCAGGGCTCTCAAAGTTGTTTTCTATTGCTTTTTGATAATCGTTTTGTGCCGTTTCAATATTGTTTAATTGTTGATTGACAATTCCCCTCCAATACAAATATTCTCCTTTAGCCTCAGTTTTAACAGCTTTGTCTAAAGCAAGTAAAGCAGGTTTTAATTCTCCTATTCTGTTGTGTAATAACCCCTTTTCAAAATAATATTCAGCATTATTTGGGCTTATTTTAATGGCTTTGTTAATACTTGATTTTGCATTGTCATAATTATAAGTGGTATATGAAGCTTTAGAGAATCTTAACCAATAACCAGAATTAATACTGTCTTTTACATGATTTTCTTTTAACTTTTTGAGAGCTGTTAAAGCATCTATAGTTGAGTTTTTTGTAAGTAGAGAATCAATATCAGAGTATTTTTTTTCCTGCCCATAAAAGAATAAAGTTATAAAAAGGCAAATTATAAAAAGGTGTTTTTTCATAAAAAAAATCTTAAAAAGCAAGCTAATTATAATCTAATAGATAAGCAAATTTGAATAGGTATTCTTAAGGAATCATTAGATAAGAGATGGTTATTTTAGGCTTGACACTCTATTGGAAGTGCTGTTTTCGTTTCCTCCATAATACTTAAAGAAATCGGTTTCAAATTCCCCTTTCTTATAAGATTTAAGAAACTTTTTGGTTACATTTCTTATTTTCATGTTGTTTTTAGAGTTTTTAACATACTCTAAAAATAGTATTGCTGCTTGGTATCGCACTTCTTTTACATCTACTTGCTCCCTATAGATTTGATTATCTGTGATAGAACAATTTAAAACACGATTGTGATTTAACTTTTGATCTAGCATATAATTCGCAATGGCAACTGAATATAAATATTGTTGATGATTAGTATTAGATAGTGTGTGGTAAAACCTGCCTCCTAATGGGATTCCAAAACCATTTTTTCCTTCTAGCCAAGATTTTACAATTTTTGAGTCACTAATAAATTCAGCAGACTTTTCAACGATAGGTTTACTTAAAATTGATTTTGAAGCGATATAGACTGAGGTCTCATATTTTTCCATTTTAGTAAGTGTAGAGTCCTGTTCTGTTTTAAATTCAGATGGTATTTGAGCATACGTATAACTAGAAGTTATTATCAAAAAAAAGAAGACAATACTTTTTAGACTTTTATGCAGATTTTTTACTCGGTTGAAATTAAAACACATGTTTAGCAGACTAGTACGCTTATAACGCTAATTAAAGAAAACTATTGTTATATATTGGAGATTAACATTTCATTATCAGTAATTTATAATTAGATCTGATTTATTGAAACAAATGGCGTGGCTATGAACCCTTAAAAGGAACATATAATATCACACAAATTAAAAGTAATAATGGTAAAAATTTCAAGAAATTGCATATTATTATTCATCAAGTAAAGTCTTGGTTAAGAACAATACCAACACATGTTTCTAAACAGCATATTCAAAAATACTTTGATGAGTTTGCATATAGAATAAATCGATCACAATCAAAGAAAACAATTTGGCATAATACAATTATCAAAATGATAAAACACAAAGCTATTACACAAAAACAAATTGTATGGAAACTAAATTAATAACTCAATAAAATTATTTAAATAACCCTTTGTTAGATAAACTACCAATCAATGAATTAAAAAAACCTTGGAGATTTAATATTTTTTCTAGAAAAATTAATTAACCCTCTTTTACTTTTCGGATATTTTATACTGACCTTTAATATAAGTTTCTTTACTTCATTGGGTTTTAAACTTATGTTCCATACTACTTGCCCATTTATAGGATCAAGTATGCCGCTACTGAGCTCTAAAGGAGTTGCTTCTACATTTTTACTTGTACTAATAGGGATTTGATCTTTAATTTGTAAAGAACTTTTAGTGTTTTTATTGTTTTTTACCAATATTTCATAGGTTATTACTTCTTTAATATTAAACCCAATTAAATTTCGCCTACTTAGACTACTAACTTTCTTTCGTGAAATATTAAAAGTATTATCCTTGCCTAATGCAATATCAAGAGTGTGATTTATTTGTTGTGTTTTGATTTTTGAAGTTCCTTGATATGAATCATTATAATAAAGGTTTGCCATTCCATCTAATAAGCCTAAATTATCCCAATCTCTAATACTTGCAACTTTAAAAGCTCCATTTTTTACTTTAGGAATTGAAAGTGTGTAATATGTTACATCTTTATTATATTCTATAACATCAATTAAATGCGGTGTAGCGTCAGAAGGAATGTTATGTAAGTCATTTATTTTGAACCTTGTACTTAGGTTGTCAACCTGTAAAGTATTGTACTCTTGCTCTTTTTCCTCTTTTTGATTTTTTGATTTCTTATTGTTATACCTTCTAGTGTTAGAATATTCATATTCATCACCTTCTAGTGTCCAAATTTTCATTTCCGGTTTATTTATATCTGCTGAAGAATCTAATATAGCAAGAGTGATTGGTTTGTTTGTCCAATCATTTCCTGTATCATTATACAGTTGAGCTTGATATTGGATTGTTATTGATGATTGACCTTCATTTGCTCGTATTGAGTATATTGGTTTCCAAAGAGCATTACTGACTAAATATCTAAGGTTTATTTTACTATTTGTTGCTATGCTACTAATTATTGTAACTCTAATAGAGGCATTTGTTTTTTTTAGCGTATGAATTAATTTTTCCTGTAAAGATTCTTCCTTTTCTATTTTTAACTCTAAAAGCTCTTTTTTTATTTTTTCATCATGAATTTTTTGTTGTAGTAGATTAATTTTTTTACTGAAATATTGGGCTCCTTGATCTATTTGTGCATATGTAACACGGTTTGCACCTCCTATTTTCATATTAGCTTCAAGGTATTGAATTTCTTTTTTTAAAGTTTGTAACTTAATTTCATTTAATGAAAACGATTCTTTTAATGTTCGGATTGTATTTGTTATTTTTTGATATTCTTTATTTCTACTTAGTGAATCGTTATCAGGCTCTATTTCTATGGTGTAAATCCTTACATTATTAGACATTTCTAATTTCAAACCTTGATCTAAAATTCTAGATGATATCCCTTTAAATAGAATATCTGATTTACCTTCAGGAATATCTACATTTCCTGTTCTAGTTATTTCAGCATTATTGAGGTAAATTGTTACTTCATTTATATTGTGAGAAACTATATTTGTTGTAGTTTGAGAAATAATTGTATTGAAAGATATAATAAGTAATAATGTAAGGTATTTCATCGTAATAAGGTTATAATATTTTTATTTTCGAGTTTTTTGTAAAAGCAAAATCAAGACTATGCTACGCCTAGTTCATCAAA
>DOIV01000094.1:7603-7795 GCA_003511845.1 Flavobacteriaceae bacterium
TTCAATTGGGATGTTTTTCATCAAATTAAATGGCTCTCCTTTTTCTTGAATTATGACATCATCTTCAAGACGGATCCCAAATCTTTCCTCAGGAATATAAATACCAGGCTCAACCGTAAATACCATATTGGCTTGCATAGGTTCGGTTAAAATACCATAATCATGCGTATCTAAACCCATGTGGTGCGATGT
>DOIV01000129.1:0-2028 GCA_003511845.1 Flavobacteriaceae bacterium
TCAATAACGGCACTACAATTACACATCCTTTATGGATTTTGTAGTTTTTATTAATTAGCATCCTCCGTATCAATTCCACACTGTTCACCTCATCACCATGTAATCCGCCTTGTAATAAAATGGTTGGCCCTGCTTCTTTTCCGTTAAAGATATACACCGGAATTTCAATTAACGTCCCAGTAGGTAACCTATCAATCGGGATTTTAATTAGGTTAGATTCTCCTGCCTCAACTTTGTGACCTGTAATCGTTATCGTTTTATTTTTAAACTTTTTTTCTAACATGTGTTTCAATATATTTAATCACTTCTTCTGCTACATTTACTTTTGTATAGGCTTCCATACCTTGAAACCCTGGTGAACCATTTACTTCAATTAATAATGGTCCTTTTTTAGAACGAATCATATCTACGCCAGCCACAGGTAAACTTAAATATTGTGCCGCTTTTAAGGCTATTTTTTGCTCTTTGTTAGACAACTGAACACCTTCGCCTGTACCGCCTCTATGTATATTAGATCTAAACTCTCCTTTTTCGCCTTTACGCTTCATGGCGGCTATTACTTTATTGCCCACAACAATAGCTCTAATATCTTCTCCGTTTGATTCCTCTACAAACTCTTGCAACATGATACTTGTATTCATGTTATAGAGCGTGTCTAATATAGATTTAGCTGATTTTTTTGATTCCGCTAAAATTACACCCATCCCTTGCGTGCCTTCTTGCAATTTGATAATTACTGGAGGTCCGCCCAATAGTTCAATCTGTTCATCTATATTACTAGGATTGACAGAAAAAACTGTTTGAGGTATCGGAATATTCTTTCTATTCATTATCTGGAGGGTTCTTACTTTGTTTTGAGCTCTTATAATTCCGAGTGATCTAGCCGTACTAAATACACCATTCATTTCAAACTCTTTAACAATAGCTGCTCCATGACGACTTACAGAAGCTCCAATTCTTGGGATAATTACATCTGGCCAATTGATAATATTTTCGCCTTCAAAAATGATTTGAGGCTTACCGTCCCCTAACTTAACAGAACACTTCGTATGACTAATTACACGAATCGTATGACCTCTATGTTCGGCTTCTTCAACCAACCGTTGAGTAGAGTAAATGTTTTCGCCAACTGATAATATGAATATTTTCATAGTATATGCTGAATTTATTTCAGCATCTGTTTTTTTTATTTTTATGTTTTAACCTAAGACTGATAAATATATAATTTCAATAACCTGTCACTTCGAGTGCCGAGCCTTAAAGCGAGGTGTATCGAGAAGTTTTTGATGCTTAAGTTCTCGATATTAATTTCTTTCCTACGTCAATAAATTCACTCGAACTGACAGTGTGAGAAATAGTAATTATAATGTCTTTAAACTCTCAACTTCGTTTCAATTTCAATAGTATTCTCTAATGTTCTATGCACAGGACATCTATTTGCAATTTGAAGTAAGCGTTGTTCTTGTTCTTCAGTTAAATTGCCTTTTAATTTAATTTCACGTACAAATTTATCAATTTTTGGCTCGTCTTTATCACAACAATCCGAATCTTTTGCATGTTGTTTAAAATGTTCTAGATGTACCTTTACTTCACGTAAATCCCATTCCTTTTTATCTGCATACATCCGTAAGGTAATAGCTGTACATGAACCTAAGCTTGCCAATAATAATTCATAAGGACTCATACCTGCATCTTTCCCTCCATGTTTTTTAGGCTCGTCTACCAAAATGGAATGGCTTCTTGCAACAATTTCAGTAGTATATTTTTCTCTACCAACACGTACCACTACTGATTTTTCTGTTGAAAGGTCTTCAAGTTCATCAGGGTTTACATATCTGTGTGCCCAGCTAGAAATGACTTGACCTACATAAAACGAATCTTGTTTATTGGTAAGTAAATGATTGGCTCCATCTAACGAAATAAAACTTTTAGGATGATGAGCAGCACCATAAATATCACGTGCATTCTTCACCTCTACCACTTTATCTTGTGGCGAATGAAATACCAAAATAGGTTTACGTAAATCTT
>DOIV01000129.1:2357-4446 GCA_003511845.1 Flavobacteriaceae bacterium
GTAAATCTTGATCGTGTATATCCTCTAAAAATTGTTTTTTTATGGTGAATTTTCTACCTGCAATATCAAAAATTGCTTCACCGTCGAGTTCAATTTCATCGATATGTTCATCAAATAAATGTTCTACATGACTCGGATTTGAAGGTGCGGCAATGGTTGCTACAGTCTCGATAGAATCGATAGCATTTGCTGCATATATCGCCGCTGCTCCACTCAGCGAATGCCCAATCATAATTTTAGGAGCATGATGATTTTTTGTTAAGAATTCTGCAACTGAAATCAAATCGTCAACATTACTTGTAAAGTTAGTATCTTCAAACTTGCCTTCGCTTTTCCCTAAACCTGTAAAATCAAAACGCATAACTGCAATGTTATTTTGGGTCAAGGCACGAGAAATATTCCTTACTGCCGTAAAGTTTTTGTTTCCTGTAAAAAAGTGAGCAAATAAGGCATAACTCAATGGTTTTTATCAATTGGTAAATCAATTTCTCCTGTTAATAATTGCCCTTGTTTGTTTTTAAATCGGATTTTTTTACTGTACATAGTTTAGTTAAAGATTCAGATTTTAAATGTACTCATTCTAAGTAAGAAAAAAAATTCAAATTCAATTTTACGGTCAAAAAACAAAGCCTTATCTTTGTTATATCAATAAAACCGGATTAAAATGAGCGGATTTTTATCTTCATCACTTGCTAGAAAATATGCCATGGCACTTTCGGCATTTTTCTTAATTTTTTTCTTATTAATGCACGTTACAATAAACCTGCTATCGGTTTTTAGTGAAGATGTATTCAATATGGCATCCCATTTTATGGGAACCAATCCATTAATCCAATTTGCAATGCAGCCTATTTTAATTATTGGTGTTGTATTTCATTTTGTAATGGGTTTTGTATTAGAGTTACAAAACAGAAAAGCACAAGGGGTTAAATATTATAGAAATAATGGTGCTGCCAATTCTACTTGGATGAGTAGAAATATGATTTATAGCGGTTTGGCAATTTTAGCATTTATCGTATTACATTTTATCGATTTTTGGATTCCTGAATTGAATGTAAAATATGTTCAAGGAGATATGACTGGTTTATTAGCAGATGGTGAAGGGTATCGATACTATGAAGAACTACAACATAAATTTGTAAGCCCGTTACGTGTTGGGGCTTATGTAATTGCATTTGTGTTTTTAGCGTTGCATTTATTACATGGTTTTAACTCAGCATTCCAATCTATGGGATTAAATAATAAATACACCAAAGGTTTTGAAAAAGGAGCTAAAATTTATTCAATTGTAATTCCAGCATTATTTATTTTCATTGCACTTTTTCATCATTTCAATCATTAAGATATCATGGCAAAATTAGATTCTAAAGTTCCAAAAGGTCCTATTGCAGACAAATGGACAGATTATAAAAACCATATAGATTTAGTTAACCCTGCTAACAAGCGTAATATTGATATTATCGTTATTGGTACAGGTTTAGCTGGTGGTTCTGCCGCTGCAACTTTAGCAGAATTGGGCTATAATGTAAAGGCATTTGCTTATCAAGATTCTCCAAGACGTGCTCATTCTATTGCCGCTCAAGGTGGAATAAATGCTGCTAAAAATTATATGGGCGATGGCGATTCAAATTATCGTTTATTTTATGATACCGTAAAAGGTGGCGATTACCGTTCACGTGAAGCCAATGTTTATCGTTTAGCTGAGGTTTCAGGAAATATTATTGATCAATGTGTAGCTCAAGGTGTTCCTTTTGCAAGAGATTATGGTGGTTTATTAGACAATCGTTCTTTTGGAGGAGTTCTTGTTTCGAGAACTTTTTATGCCAAAGGACAAACAGGTCAACAATTATTATTAGGAGCATATTCAGCAATGAATAGACAAATTGCTAGAGGAAAAATAGAAATGTTTAACCGTCATGAAATGCTTGATGTAGTTTTAGTAGATGGTAAAGCAAGAGGTATTATAACACGTAATTTAATTACGGGCGAAATATCTCGTCATTCTGCTCACGCTGTTGTTGTTGCTTCTGGAGGTTACGGAAATGTATATTTCTTATCAACCAACGCTATGGGTTCTAATACAACTGCC
>DOIV01000129.1:4842-6141 GCA_003511845.1 Flavobacteriaceae bacterium
ACTTGTATACCACGTTCTGGTGATTATCAGTCTAAACTGACCTTGATGTCAGAATCATTACGTAATGATGGTCGTATTTGGGTGCCTGCAAATATTGAAGATGCGAAAGCCATTCAAGAAGGAAGATTAAAACCGACTGAAATACCTGAAGAAAATAGAGATTATTATTTAGAAAGACGTTATCCTGCATTTGGAAATTTAGTGCCTCGTGATGTAGCTTCAAGAGCTGCAAAAGAACGTTGTGATGCTGGTTATGGTGTAAATGCAACTGGCGAAGCTGTATATTTAGATTTTGCTTTTGCTTTTAAACGCTACGGAGAAGAACAAGCAAAAATTCACGGAATTAAAAATCCTTCAGCAGCAGAAATTAAAAAATTAGGACAAGCAATTATTGAAGCAAAGTATGGGAATTTATTCCAAATGTATGAGAAAATTATTGCTGAAAATCCATATGAAACACCAATGATGATTTATCCTGCTACGCATTATACCATGGGTGGTGTTTGGGTAGATTATAATTTGATGACAACGATACCTGGCCTGTATTGTATTGGTGAAGCCAATTTCTCAGATCATGGTGCTAACCGTTTAGGAGCGTCTGCATTAATGCAAGGTTTGGCAGATGGTTATTTTGTATTGCCATATACAATTGGCGATTATTTATCGGATGATATCCGTACAGGAGAAATTCCTACAGATACCCCAGAATTTGATGAGGCTGAAAAAGAAGTAAAAGAACGTTTAGATTTCTTTATCAATAATAAAGGAACGCATTCGGTTGATCATTTCCATAAAAGATTAGGAAAAGTAATGTGGGATAAAGTAGGGATGGCTAGAAATGAAAAACACTTAAAAGAAGCTATTGCCGAAATAAAAGAAATTCGTGAAGATTTTTGGAAAAACGTAAAAGTCCCAGGCTCTTCAAACGAATTCAATCAAGAATTAGAGAAAGCAGGTAGAGTCGCAGATTTCTTAGAATTAGGAGAGCTTTTTGCAAAAGATGCACTAGACAGAAAAGAATCTTGTGGAGGTCATTTTAGAGATGAATCTGTAGAGAAAGACGGTCCTCAAAAAGGAGAAGCATTACGTAACGATAAAGATTATGCTTATGTATCTGCTTGGGAGTATAAAGGTGAACCAAGTGATGCCGTATTGCATAAAGAAGAATTAGAATTTAAATATATTGAGTTGAAAACGAGGAGTTATAAATAGTAGTGAGAAAAGAGTAGTGAGTAGTGAGATTTATTCTCAATCTACCCAATACTCAATACTGACTATTCAATACTAATATATATGAAT
>DOIV01000345.1:0-3347 GCA_003511845.1 Flavobacteriaceae bacterium
GACTTATCATGAAAAAATTTGAGGATAGTGAAGCGTGGAACTTACCTGTTATTAAAGATGGTAAATATTTCGGCTTTATTTCTAAATCAAAATTATTAACTGCTTATCGTAGAAAATTGATTGAGGTGACAAGCTAAGTAGAAATTAACCCCTTTTTTATCTTAAGAGTTTTTGCAAACGACGAAGGGACTGATTTATATCTCCCCTTTCTTTACTCCTTTTAAATTCTAACTAATAATAATCTCTGTTTTCAGAGTAAATTCATTCCCCTCTTTAAAATAGAGGGGAGCTAAAACGCTAGTTAATTTTCAAGAAAAGACACCGCTTTATCAGGGAAATCTGTAAAAACACCATCTAATTCTAAGGTGTTAAATCCAACATCTAACAGCTCGTCAAAAGAAGAAAACTCACCCAAATCGTCAGCTCTAAAGGTATATGCGTGTACCATCAAGCCTAAGTCATGTGCTTCTTTCACTAAATTAGTGGTTTGCCAATTACCATGTTCATCTTTTCCTTTTAAAAGACCTTGGTACCAAGGACCAAGTCCGTCTGCATAAGTTGCATATTCTTTTAGATTTTTTTCATCTTCTTCAAATTCAATCAGCTGAACTAAAAACAATTCTGACTTCAATTCGATTCTAATTCGCTTCAGCTCTTTGGCATCAAAACATTGTAAAATACAATTGTCCTTTTTTGTTTTGTAGCCATAATCAGCTAAAATTTTCAATACAATTACTGAAATGTCTTTTCCTTCTTTGTTGTGAAATTCAGGATCTTTTATTTCAGGATAAATTCCGATGTTATTGCCTGTACTTTTATTCAAACCTTGAATCATTTCTATTTCATCTTGTAAAGAATGTAACTTAAAATGTGATTTTCTAAGAGGGAATCTATCCTTAAAAATAGCTTTGCCCGTTTCAGCATCAAAGCGTTCTGTTACATTTAATTGTAGCAACTCTTCGTAAGTAAAATCAATCACATAAAAACGATTATCTTCTCGTTTTCTATCTGGGAATTGTTGAGCAACATCGGTTACCGTTTCTAAATGAACATCATGTATTACTATAGGTATATTATCTTTAGAAAGGACCAAATCTTGCTCTAAAAAATTAGGTTTCATTGCATAAGCCATTGCTTTTGCCGCTAACGTATGTTCTGGTAAATAGCCAGATGCTCCACGATGTGCAATTACCATTTTTTTGCTATTTTTAATCATTTTTTGCTGTTTTTGGGTCGAATTACAGCCAAAAAGGCATAAAATCGTTAAAAAAAGTGAAATTTTGAAAATCATTTTTATGTTCATACCGCTAAAGATATAAATTTTGTAGCTTCGCATAAATTAAATCGTAGATTAAATGAAGATTGTTTTAAAAATCCTGTTTTTTATTTTTATTGGAGCATTAATTATTGGTGTCTATTTAAAAAACAATGGTCATCCTAAGGCAGATATTATCCTCGGAGTTGATATTATATTCTTAACCTTTATTTTAATGCCTTTGTTTATCTATTATCGGTATAGAAACGGAAAATATAAAAAATACATACTAGATCCTAAAAGTAAAAATCCTTTTAAAATTGATAAGGATAAGTTGTAGTGGTAATGGGTTCAAGTCTACACAGGAATGACAATTAAAATGCTCAAGAAAAACCTTGTGAGATACTGAAACAAGTTCAGTATGACGCAAAAGCTTTAATTCAAATTCCTTTTTTGAATAAAAAAACGTTTGATCAATTCGCTACATTCCTGCTCTAAAATTCCGCCTATAATTTCTGTTTTAGGGTGCAATTGGGTGTTATAATGTTTAAAACCACGTTGCTCATCTTTTGCTCCATATACTATTTTGCCTATTTGCGTCCAATAACTCGCACCAGCACACATCTGACAAGGCTCTAAGGTGACATACAACGTACAGTCTTTTAAATATTTTCCTCCTAAAAAATCGGCAGCAGCTGTAAAAGCTTGCATTTCTGCATGAGCAGTAACATCATTCAACAATTCTGTTAAATTATGTGCTCTAGCAATAATTTGATTTTTGATTACGATAACCGCACCAATTGGTACTTCATCCTTTTCAAAGGCAGTTTCTGCTTCTTGCAAAGCTTTTCTCATAAAATAGGTGTCGTCAAAAGGTTCTAGCATAAATCAAAAGTACAGTAATATTTTTTGAAATAAAAAAGCATTAGATTTTCTAATGCTTTTTAAAGGTGCTGAAAATAAATTCAGTATTTACAACTTATTTTTTATCAAAATAATATTCGTTTTTTATTTCAGAAATATTACCTAAACTTTGCCATTCTTGACGCCCTCGGAGAACCCACTTTTTTTGATCTTCCAATAATGTTAAAACATCACTAGTAATATTAGATTTTAAAACTGTTACTTCTGCTTCTCCATTAGCATGAGTTTTTTTAGTTTCTTCTCCATTTTCGTCTATGCTTACTGCTTCTAATTCTACTAGAATGATATCTGTATTTGTTTGGTCATAAGCCCATTGTCCTTTGGATAGGTAATGTTCTTTCTCTTCTTTATTTACTGTTTTGCAAGCATCTCGAGATGCCGAATAATCTAAAATCTTGTATGTGTCGTTGATTTCATAAACATAAGTACCATCAGTATTTATAGTAAATTTAAATGAGTTAGTAATGTAACAATATTCTTCCTTAATCACTTTATTAGTCCCTTTAAGACAAGATAATGTGTCTAATTTTTTTATTAATGAATTACATCTTGCTGTATCTACAACAGTTGTATCGTTTCCTTGTAATTTCGTGAAATTCCAATTTCCCACTAAATCATCATTCCCACCCCAACTCTGTACCGTAATACAAACTTCTTGAGGGGCACTTGTATTTCCAGAAGCATCAAATACAGAAACTACATAACAAAATGTGCCTGGATTAATAGCAGCTTTAAAATCTATGTCAACTATTTTAGTTATTGATGCTTTAGTATTCTTTTGTTTTAATAATTGACCTATTGAAGTTATTTTCTTTTTATCACTAACTTTAGAAAGGTCAATATCATAATATCCATCGGCTATGTTTCCTTCTGTATCTTTAATTTGTAAATAAGCTCCAATAATATTGTCATTTGAATTAAATTCAATATCAAATCCATCAATCAAAACCGCACTCGTAATATTCTTATTCAATGTAAAAGAAACTTGCTCATTAGGTGTATCTGGTGTTCCTGCTTTTTTTGTAGCACCCTCAACAATTACATTATCGAATACCAACTCTTTTGCAATTGGCGTTTCTTCTGCTAAATTGTCTTGAGTTTCTTTTGATTCATCATCTGTACTACACGCTGTAAATAATGCTATAAAAGCAAATAAACTACCTCGACC
>DOIV01000345.1:3753-4954 GCA_003511845.1 Flavobacteriaceae bacterium
CCCAAAAAATGATTAAATTAAAAAGACTATATCCGTCAATTGATAGTTGACTTGACACTAGTGTTGGTGCCTTAAAAAATTATTTGACCAACATAAAAAAAGATAAAAAAACACGAAAACACAATATCATTGAAGCCTTAAATTTTGATTATTCAGGGCCAATTGACGGTCATGATATACAGGCTCTGATAACTGAACTGAATCGATTAAAAACAATAAAAGGGCCAAAATTTTTACATATTATTACTACAAAAGGTAAAGGTCTGCAAAAAGCTGAAGAAAATCAAGTAACCTACCATGCTCCAGGTAAATTTGATGCTAAAACAGGCGAGCTTATAAAACCTGCCTTGAGGCAGCAGCCTCCAAAATACCAAGATGTATTCGGATTGACTTTAGTAGAGTTGGCAAAACAGAATGAAAAAATAATAGGTATAACTCCAGCAATGCCAACGGGTAGTTCCTTAAACTATATGATTGAAGAATTTCCTGACAGAGCTTTTGATGTTGGTATTGCAGAACAACATGCGGTTACACTTGCTGCTGGTATGGCAACACAAGGAATGGTTCCTTTTTGCAACATTTATTCCACTTTTTTACAACGTGCTTACGATCAGGTAATTCATGATGTTGCCCTACAAAAACTACCCGTTATTTTTTGCTTAGATAGAGCTGGCTTGGTAGGTGAAGACGGTGCAACACACCATGGTGTTTTTGACATTCCCTTTTTAAGATGTATTCCTAATCTGATTGTTTTTGCTCCTATGAATGAAATTGAGCTCAGAAATATGATGTATACCGCACAATTAGGTCTAGAAAATCCAATAGCCATCCGATATCCAAGAGGAAGAGGTGTTACCTTGAACTGGAAACAGCCTTTCAAAAAACTTGAAATTGGCAAAGGAGAAATTATAAAAAAAGGTTCAAAAATTGCTATATTAAGTATAGGTACAATTGGAAATACCATTGTTGAAATATGTAATGAATTATCCGATAAGCAAGCTATTGCACATTATAATATGCGTTTTATAAAACCTTTAGATGAAAGTTTGTTACATATAATATTTGAGAAATTTGATAAGATTATCACCATTGAAGACGGAACTATTGTTGGCGGATTCGGAAGCTCAATCTTAGAATTTGCCCAAGAACATCATTATAATAACAAAGACATTAAACGTTTAGGTATTCCTGATAAATTTAT
>DOIV01000348.1 GCA_003511845.1 Flavobacteriaceae bacterium
TTGTTAGCAACTGCCCTTTATTCATTGCTTTCCTTGTTCCACTTTACGTAACGATTCGTTTTCCGTTTTTATGAAATTAAAATCCTGAAAATCATTGTCATTTGGCGTTTCCATTTCAAAGGTTTTTAGATATGTAATTTCAATTTTCAAGTCTTTTCCGTTAAATTCTAAAATATGTCCGCCTTGTTTTTTGTCGTCTGACAAAAAGTGAAAATGAAAACCACCTGCGTTGATTCCATTTAAATAACTTGGTAAAAAGAAACCAATTAAAGTTCCTTCCGTATTTTCGTGTTCAAAGAATTTTTGTCGGTCAAGTATTTCTGCCAATTTTGGGAAAGGTTCGTTTTCAACTGGTGGAAATGCTCTTGTTTTTATGTGGTCGAAATTTCCTGAAATTTTAATTGCATACATTTTGTTTTTACTTGGCAACATTTTTTCGATTGTGTTAAAAACTGCACTTTTATCGGCTGATGAATTTTGAACAATAGTGGTATCAGCTTTAAAAAACGTAACCGAAGCAAATGATGTTAAATGATTATTTTCAAGTTCAATCGTTTCTCCATTTGCTTTTGTTTGGTAAGCTCTACCATTTATCATTGTTAACTCTCCATTCAACATATCAGGTGCTCCAAGACCGAAATCTCCTTTAAGTTTTAAATCTTTCATAGGAAGCGTGCCACGATAAAGTCCGCCAATAAAAGCATCAATTACACCATAATTGTAAAGATTATTGATTCCATTTTGGTTTTTGCTTAATTGTTCCCAATCCGAAATTAACACCTTGTTGTGAAACATTTGAGGCATATATATTTTTGAAGTTGTTTTATCATAATAAATATCTGCAATACTTTCTTCCGTGATATTGATTTCTGACTGTTGGTTTTTAAGGTCGTAAATCCATAATTTTCCATAACCGTTTACTGGAAAAGTTATCCAATCTGAAATTAATATGTGTTCATTATCAATCCACTCGATACCATCAAAAAAACCATTTGAAATATTGGGAAGTTCCTTAAATTCTGAATTTTCAGTTTTTAAATACACAGAACCGTCTCCATAATTTTTGCCATTACTACAAACCAATAATTGCTTTGTTTTTTGATTGTAAGCAACTCCGTTAACTGTTGGAATGTTGCCAATAATTTCATATGCTTTTTTGTCAATATTGATTTTATAGATATTACCTGAAACGGTTTCTGTAACTGCAATAAAACTATTTTCTAATGGGCAAATGTCATTTAAAAGTTTTGCTCCATCAATAACAAGTTCAAAAACTGTTTTTCTGTTGTCAATATTAAAACCAACAACTCTGTCCAAGTCGGCAACAAAAAGGATATTATTTACAATAGTCATTCCCTTTGGTGCATTAAGAACACCTTTTAAAGGAAGGAATTTATGATTTATGATTTTTCCGTCTGCCGAAATCTCGCTTATAAAACCGTCTCCATCTTTATTCATAAAATCTTGACCTTGATTTGAAACGAAAAATCGTTCGCCATTAGATGTGATACTTTCAGGCATTGAAAAGCCATTGATTACTTGTTGAGAAAGTACTATTTGGGATAGCATCAAAAAGATGCCAATTAGTATATGTTTCATTTTATTAAAATTTGATGATTATTTTTCCAAATGCTTTACCTGATTTTAATTTCAAGAAGGCATCTTTGGTTTTTTCGATTGTGAAAACACTATCTACAACTGGTTTGAGATTGTTTTTTTCGATTGCGTTTACTAATTCTGTTAATTCTTGTGCGTTGCCAACAGAATAGCCTTGAAGTCTGATATAGTTCATTATTAAAGGAAAAATGTCAATGGTTATTTTACTGCCTGACATAAAACCAACCAAACCAATAAAGGCATTTTCTTTGCAAGAAAGTATACTTTGTTCTATGGTTTCGCAACCTGCAACATCTAATGTAATATCAACACCAATTCCATTATTTAAGTGTTTTACTTCATTGCCCCATTCCTTTATTTCGTTGTAGTTAATCACTTCGTCTGCACCTAATGCTTTTAGTTTAGCTTCTTTTTCCTTGCTTCCTGTGGTAGCAATTACTTTAAGACCGAATATTTTGGCGATTTTAAGTGCGAATAAAGAAACTCCTCCGCTACCTTGAACCAAAATTGTTTGACCAGCTTTAATGTTTGCTTGTGAAACCAAATTTGCCCAAGCTGTTAAGCCTGCGACTGAAAGTGATGCAGATTCTTCGTCAGAAAGATTTTTAGGTGCAAAAACCAAAGTATTTTCAGGTTGAACCGAAAATTCAGCTAACGTACCTGATAATTGCATTCCAGTACGTTCTTGATTGTTATAAGTCGTTATTTCTCCAGATTCCCATTTTGGTATAAAAGGAATTAGTACTCGGTCTCCCTTTTTCCAACGAGTTACATTTTCTCCTACTTGCTCAACAACTCCCATTCCTTCGGAAACTGGAATATGTGGAAACTTCAAATTAGGCATTACGTTGCCCTCAACCATTATTAAGTCTAAATATTGAAGTGAAACTGTCGAAGTTTTTACCAAAACTTCGTTTTCTCCAATATGTGGTGTTGGAATATCTACCAATTTTAAATGGTCTATTCCAAACTGTTCTAATTGTATTGCTTTCATATATTTTGTTTTTATGAAGCAAAATTAGAAACTTGACGATTGCTTAAATTATGCCAATCAAACTATTAGTTATGAAATGGCAACATCTTGTTTTCTGAAGTAATTTGGTGTGTTACCTGTTTGATTTTTGAAGAAAATATTAAAATTTGAAGGATGCTCAAAACCTAAAGAGTAGCCAATTTCTGCAATATCCCAATTGCTGTTAAGCAAAAGTGCTTTTGCTTCTTTGACGTTTCGTTCGGCAATCCATTGGCTTGTAGTTTTTCCAGTTATTTCTTTTAATACCTTGTTTAAATGATTTGTATGCACATTTAATTGCGTAGCAAATTCATTGGCATTTTTTAATTTAACTATTTGATTAGGCGAATCAATTGGGAATTGTCTTTCCAATAATTGCATAAACAATGTTGAAATTCTTTCGGATGCGTTGGTCGGTTTGTAGAACGTTTCAGGTGGTTGCATTTTTAATGCTTCGTGCATAACGATTTGAACATAACTACGTATGAGGTCATATTTATTAGGGTAATCAGATTGGATTTCCTTGAACATTCCCTCAAATGCTCGGATTAAGGATTGTAAATTTTCTTCGTTCGGACAAAAGACAAAGTTTCCTCCAACTTTGAACAAAGCCGACTGCGATAGACTTTCATTTTTAAGATTTTGGTTCACGAAATCTTCGGTAAAAAGGCAGAAATAACCAGTTTGATTTGTCGATTTCGGTTCCCACGAATAGGGAATAAGCGGATTCATAAAAGTTATTGTATTGCCTTTTATGTTAATGGATTGACCTGCGGAAGATATTGTTCCTTCTCCGTTTATGATTAATGAAATTTTATAAAAATCCCTTCGATTGGTTGGCAAAGAAGTAGAGTCGCAAGCAAATTCCTCACGTTTATAAATATTGAACTGTCCTTTCGTTCTGTTTTCCTGATTGTGTTGAGCGTAAAATTCCGCTACGGTTTCTTTTGATTTCATTTGGTAAAGTTATGAAATTCAAATAATATTTTCCGAATGTTTGCTATTTAGTTCAGATGTTTCTGTAGGGTT
>DOIV01000155.1 GCA_003511845.1 Flavobacteriaceae bacterium
TTCTACTGCAGATAAAGTGGAATTAAAAACAAACATCTTATTTGAAAAAGTTAAAAATATAATTTTTAAAAGGCATTCGAAAGATAATCGTAAAATTTGAAATGAAATCAGCGTAAAATTTTCTGCTGTTTGAGTTCCGTTAATAAATGTAAAATCAAAGGAATTAATATGATAACGGAATGAGTTTAGAAAATTTAGATGGTGAATGATAAATTTAGATTATGTTTGGTAAGCCTAGATTTTTTTGGTTCGTTTTTTCATCGATGGAAAAAATGAACAAATATGATATTAAAATGTGGGCTATCCATTAAATTTGTAGTAGAATCAAATAAATTAACGATTAAATAATAGTTAAAAAGATGAAAAAATTAGCATTGATTATCCTAAGTATAAGCATGTTGAGTTCTTGTGTTTCAAAAAAAATATATACAGAACTTGAAGAAAAGTACGATAAATTAAGAGGAAGCAACGAATCTTTATTTGCAGAAAATCAAGATTTGATTGACCAGAAAAAAGCCTTACAGGAAAGTAAGATCAAGTTACAATCAGAAGTTGATAAGTTGGCTTCTGAAAGAGAAAGAATTACGAATGCTGTAAATCAACTAGAAGACAAGAAAAGGAACTTAGAAGCCGAATATGAAAATCTTGCCAATGATAGCGAACAGCAATTGTCCGCTAAAGCAGAAGAAAACAGAAGATTATTGGTTCAGTTACAAGAAAAAGAATCGCAATTGGCATCAGAAAGTGAACGTTTAGAACAATTACAAAGCGAACTTAGTGAACGTTCAGCAAGAGTAGATCAATTGGAAGGATTGATTGCAGCTAAAGAAGCTGCCATGCAACGTCTAAAAGATGCAGTTTCTTCTGCTTTACAAGGTTTTGAAGGTAAAGGTTTAACTGTAGAACGTAAAAACGGAAAAGTATATGTTTCTATGGAAAACAAGTTGTTGTTTAGCTCTGGAAGTTGGGCAGTAAATGGAGAAGGGCAGAGGGCTGTAGAAAATTTAGCAAGTGTATTGAAAGACAATCCTGATATCAATGTCTTGATAGAAGGGCATACAGACAATGTGCCTTACGGCGGAAAAGGCGTGTTATTAGACAATTGGGATTTATCGACCAAACGTGCCACAGCCATTGTACGGATTTTAGTAAATAACAATGTAAATGCAGAACAGGTAACGGCCGCAGGTAGAAGTAAATATGTACCTTTAACAAGCAATGCAACATCCACAGGAAAAGCAAAAAACAGACGTATTGAAATTATTTTAGCTCCTAATTTAGATGCGATAAATGATTTATTAGAAGAGTAAAAAACAAACAATAAACACCAATTCATTTGAGTTGGTGTTTATCATGAATTTTATCTTTTTACACCTCAATACTTTTATTACTAAATAAAAAGAAGTTGAGTCCCGTCTTGATCAGCTCTACTATAAAAATCTCCAATAGTTAAAATACCATCAAGGTCATCAATAAGGTCTTTTTCTTTAACATGAAACATATCTATTGCTAGTTTACAGGCCCAAAGCTTACAACCAGAGTCAGATAAAATTTCTAAAAATTCATCTACAGGAGGCATATCTAATTTTTCCATTTCTTTTTTCATCATTTTTGTAGCAAATGCTTCTACACCTGGTATTCCTCCAAGCATTGTAGGTATGTTCATGGCAGGGTTGCCTACTGTAGCGACACGTAAATCTTCTAATTTTTTCTTTTGAATAGCTTCTAATCCGAAAAATGTAAAAAATATTTCAGATTCAATGCCTTCCATTCTTGCACCATTTGCCATGATGAAAGCTGCATAAACATTTTCAATTGTTGCTTTTGATAAAATGAAAAGCATTTTTTTTACTTTTGATTTCTTTGCCATAATTTTATGTTTTTTATAAGATTAAATACAACTTTTTGGTTTTGGAATTCCAGCTATCATAGTTGAAATTTTAAGTGGTCCTCCAGGAAATAAAGCGTAAAATTCTTTAATGTTTACAACGCCACTTTTTTTAATTCCTCTTACTGAAAGTGCTTCATCTTTATTGTGTTTTTCTTGAAGATAGTCTATAACTTTCCAATGTTCGTCAGTCATTTCAATGTCATTCTCTTTTGCAATTTCAATTCCAACCTCTTTTGCCCATTGAGAAAAATCTGTTAAATACCCTTGTTCATTTCTGTTTATATTTTCCATTTTTTATTATTTAGTTTTATTTTTTATCGATTTTTTTTCCTTTTAAACTCATATTTCTACCTACAAACGGAATTGGTATTCCCTTAAGGAGCATGTTCCAGTAAATCCATCGAAAGGCTAATTTCCCCCAATGGTTGAATACACTTTCTTTTAACAATTTTAGTGGTCCAATTCCTGCTATTGGAAATGTACCTTCTACAGGTTCTTGTTCGTAGTTAAAGTCTATAAGTAATGCTTTATTATTTCCTGTTTCTATAAAACAGTTGGCATGACCATCAAATTCTTCTTTAAGAGGTTTGTTATCTAAATAAAGTAAAATGTTATCCGTTAGTGTTTCAGCTTGAAAGTGAGCTACAGACCCAGCTTTTGATGCAGGTACATTTGTTGCGTCACCAATAACAAATACATTTTCGTTGTCTAATGATTGTAAAGTGTGATGATGTGTAGGCACAAAGTTTAAATCGTCTCCCATTCCCGATCTTTCAATAACAGAATCTCCCATATTTGTTGGCACAGTTACCAATAAATCGTATTCAATTTCTTTGTCTATATAATCTATTATTTTATTGTTTTCATTATCTACACGTTCAATAGCAAAATCAATTTCAATATTAATATTTTTCTCTTTTAACAAATATCCTAATGATTTTGAGCACTTTTCTTTTGTAAAAGCACCATCTAAAGGAGTTACATAAGTAATTTTTACTTTATCTCTTATGCCTTTTTTCTTAAAAAATGAATCGGCTAAAAAAGCAAATTCTAATGGTGCAACAGGACATTTAATAGGCATTTCAGTAATATGTACTACTAATTTTCCACCTTTCCATTCTCTTAATTTGTTACGCAAAGCTAAAGCACCTTCGTAGGTATAAAAATCAAATACATTTTTTTTCCAATTATCACCTTTCATCCCTTCTACTTCTTCAGGAATAGTTTTAGAACCAGTAGCAATTATCAAGATGTCATAAAGAAGCGTTTCATCTTCTAATTCAATTTTATTATCTTTTGGAAAGATTTGTTGAATCTTTTTTTGAATGTAATTAACACCCTTTGGAATGAATTTTTTTCCTACCTTTTTTACTTGATTTTCGGTATAGGTATCAAAAGGAAGAAATAAAAACCCTGGTTGATAATAATGTGTTTTATATTGATCTACAATGGTGATATTCCACTCCTTACTAGAAAGCTTATGAATCATATGATTTGCCATCATAGTTCCTGCTGTTCCAGCACCTAATATTATTAAGTTTTTCATTGTTATAATTTTAATTAAAGTTTTTAAGTACTTCCC
>DOIV01000309.1:0-7996 GCA_003511845.1 Flavobacteriaceae bacterium
GCGTCCTAATTAATTTTAAAAATAAGAAAATTAAATTTTATTCTAGCACAAAGCTTAATTGGTCAGACTTAGAAATAATGAGTGAAGAAACGGAAGTGCGATGCGATAGCATAACGCATGGAGGTTCGGAAATGAATAATGATTTAGCAATTTCCTTATGTCTGACTTGATTTTTTTGGTTCTTTTTTTTATCAAGAAAAAAATGAACAAAACATTAAAAATAACCTATACATGTTAATAAAAGTGGATGAGCTCAATAAACTAAGTCTTTTCAAAAGTTTTATAAAAAACGTTTAGGACGGGATTGGAAGAAGATGGTTATTGTTCTTTCAGTATAGTTTTGTGTAGAGTGCCTTGATCGGTTTCAATTTTAATTAAATGAATACCAAAGGCTAATGGTTTTAAATTGATAGCAAGTAGAGGATTGTCTTCTTCAAAAACTAATTTACCTAGCATATCAAAAATAGACACCTTTTCAACAATAGCATCACTTGAGTTTTGTATGTTGATATAAGTTTTTGCAGGGTTAGGGTATAAAGAAATGGTCTTATTTAAAACTTCTTGGTCAACACCATTTTTTACAGTATTGTTTCTGCTAATCAGTTGGTATTCAGGATCAATCGAAACAGAATCAATTTTAAAAGATAACATTCCTTTAAAACTCTGTTTGTTTTCGCTCAATTCTAATCTAATAATTTGTGATTCGCCATTTTTATTACTGACTTTAATAGGTAGAGGCATTTCAAAAAATGAAACTGAAGCATCAGATTGTTTTTGTGTTGCTGTAATACTTATAGCTTTTGTTTTTTTATTCTGAAACCAACTAACTTCATATGAAGGATGCCCTTTACCAACAAACCAATCATTAAAAAAATCTGACAAATCTTCATTCAAATGAGCTTCTATACTTGTTTGAAAACTCTTTATAGTAGCTGAAGTATTGTTTTCGTTTAGTTCTAATAAAAAGGCATCAATAGCATTTATGTAATTATCATCACCTAGCTTGTATTTTAGCATATGTAAAATCATAGCAGTCTTTGAAAAACTAACTTTCTCAGTAGTTTTTGAAGTGATTTTTTTTATTGTGGTTGCTCTCCAATTTACATCTTCTGTATTTAAATTGGCGAAATTATCACCTACAGGAGTAGTAATTAGTTCTTGAAGATATACATCTTGAATGTTCATTTCTTCTTGACTGTATATAGCACAAGAAAAAATCAATAGAATAAGGGGTAATATTCTTTTCATAAACAATAACTTTGCAAAAGTTAGTAACTAACTTCAATTCCCAAATATATAAAATAAAAATGGAATTATCCTTTTTTAATAAATCATTTTCTACACTAATTAAAGTTGCTGTTTTATTTGTAATTATGGTAGTTATTGGTTATTTTTTATTGACACCAAAAAAAAGATTACCTGTTTATAATCCCGCAGATGTTAATCCGAGATTGGTTGATGATAAAGTTAAACATATTCGTTCTAATCATAAGATTGCAAGTTTCGAGTTAATTAATCAAAATGCAGAACGTATTACTGAACAAAATTATAAAGGTAAAATTTATGTAGCAGATTTCTTTTTTACTAGATGTGCAAGTATTTGCCCAATAATGACTACAAACATGCTAGATCTTCAAAGCTATTATAAAAATGATAGCACAGTACTTTTTTTATCACATTCTGTAACGCCTGTAATTGATAGTATTTCTGTGTTAAGAGCTTATGCTGATAAAAAAGGAGTGATTGATGAAAAGTGGAACTTGGTAACTGGTGATAAAAAGCATATTTATGATTTGGCACGTAAATCTTATTTTGCTGTGTTAGACGAAGGAGATGGAGGTGAACAAGATTTTATACATACAGAACAATTTATTTTGATAGATGCAAAACGTCAAATAAGAGGTTTTTATGATGGGACTGATAAAAAGGAAATTCAACAAATCATAAATGATATTCAAATCTTAAAAGAAGAGTAAATTTTATCATACTATTTAAATGAATTAATGTATTTTCGCAGAGTATTTATAGTCAATATAAATAAAAATTGAGCACTACAATCGCAAATCTTAATGTTGGTGAAAAAGGAATTATTGAAAATATTCCTTATGAAATGGTACCGTTAAAACTCTTAGAAATGGGGTGTTTACCTGGTAAAGAAGTGGAATTAATCCAGATAGCTCCATTAAATGATCCTTTGTATATTAAAGTAAATGGAAGCCATTTGGCAATCCGTAAAGAAATGGCACAACTTATTGTAATTACTAAGCGTGAAAATTTATGCGAGACCATCAAGTCATAAAAGTAGCATTAGTAGGAAATCCTAATACAGGAAAATCTTCACTATTTAACCAATTAACAGGTTTAAATCAAAAAGTAAGTAATTATCCAGGTGTTACCGTTGAAAAAAAAACTGGTACTGCTAAACTTTCAAATACAACAACTGCTCAGATTGTTGATCTTCCTGGCACCTATAGTATCAATCCTTCAAGTATAGATGAAAATATTGTTTTGCAATCATTTTTAAATGCAGAAAGTGAGTACCCAGATGTAGCCGTTGTAGTTGCAGATGTTGAAAATTTAAAACGAAATCTATATTTATTTTCCCAAATTAAAGATTTAGAAATTCCAGTTATTTTGGCAATCAATATGTCAGATCAAATGAAAAAGAAAGGAATTACCATTGATATTGACTTGTTAAAACAAGAATTGAATGCTGAAGTTTTATTGATAAGTGCACGTAAAAATATAGGAATAGAAGCACTTAAAGGTGCGATTGTTAACTATAAAAAGATAAATACTTCTGTAATTGCAGATATTGCAGATAGAATAGATGCTGAATTTTTCAACAAAGTAAAAGCTACTTTTAAAGAAGTATCATTGTATAAAGCATGGTTGTTGATTACTCAATACCACAATTTTTCTACTATTGATCATCAGTTAAAGATACAAATAGAGTCTTTTAGAAAAGACAGCTCTAGTTTGAAAAAAATGCAGAATAGAGAGACTATTTTGCGATACCAATACATCAATACAATACTCAATAAAACGTATACAGTAAATGTAGATGAGGCCACAGGTTTACGTTATAAGTTGGATAAAATTTTAACACATAAAATTTTTGGATACATCATTTTTGCGGGAATATTAATGTTTATTTTTCAATCTATTTTTGAATGGACAGGGAGTTCTATGGACTTTATAGATGCTTCTTTTTCGCAATTAAGTGAATTTGTAAAAGAAATACTTCCTGAAGGTGTTTTTGCAGATTTATTGATAGATGGTGTTATACCAGGTATTGGAGGTGTTGTTATTTTTATACCTCAAATAGCTATTTTGTTTTTATTAGTTTCTATTTTAGAAGAAACGGGCTATATGAGTAGAGTTGTTTTTTTAATGGATAAAATCATGCGGCGTTTCGGCATGAGCGGTAAAAGTGTAATTCCGTTAATTTCAGGTACAGCCTGTTCGATACCTGCAATAATGGCTGCTAGAAATATAGAAGGGTGGAAAGAACGGTTAATAACCATTTTAGTAACACCTTTTACAACCTGTTCTGCACGATTACCAGTATATGCTATAATTATTGCATTGGTAATTCCTGATAAAAGAATCATTGGTGTTTTTAGCTTGCAAGGATTGACCTTAATGGCATTGTATCTTCTTGGTTTTTTAGCGGCAGTAATATCAGGTTATTTATTGCATAAGGTATTAAAAGTAAATCAAAAAAGCTTTTTTGTTATTGAAATGCCAAATTATAAATTACCATCATTAAAAAATGTGCTTTTTAATGTGTTAGAAAAGACAAAATCTTTTGTGTTCGGAGCGGGAAAAATAATTCTAGCACTTTCTATTGTATTATGGTTTTTAGCTTCTAACGGGTCAGAATTGTATGAAAATGCTAATGCAATTGTTAAAAAAGAAAGTGTAAATTTAGAATTATCTGAAGATGAATTGAATCAAAAAATATCATCTTACAAATTAGAGCATTCGTATATAGGTATGGCTGGTAAAATGATTGAACCAGCAATAAAGCCTTTAGGATACGATTGGAAAATTGGTATTGCTTTATTGACATCATTTGCAGCAAGAGAAGTGTTTGTAAGTACGTTGGCTACCATTTATAGTGTCGAAGATGAAGATAATGAAGATACTATTAAAGAGCGAATGGCAGCAGAAATAAATCAAGAGACAGGAAGAAAACGCTTTAATTTTCCTGTAGGGATGTCATTATTGATGTTTTATGCTTTTGCCATGCAATGTACAGGTACTTTGGCTATTGTAAAAAGAGAAACAAATTCTTGGAAATGGCCTTTGTTACAATTGTTTGGTATGACAGCCTTGGCATATGTGTCTGCTTTACTTACCTTTACCGTATTAAGTTAATATTATGGTTCAAATTATTTTAGTATATGTTGCACTAGCTTTAGCTCTTTTGTTTTTGATAAAGAAATTCTTTATTAAGAATAAAAAGAAATCAAGTTGTTCAAAAGACTGCGATTGTTAATTATTCCTTATTCAAAGAATCTAAAAGAATAGTTACTGGACCGTCATTTAGCAGTTCAATTTTCATGTCAGCACCAAAAATACCAGTTCCAACTTTTTTATCAAATTCCTTTTCTAAATGTGCAATAAATTGTTCGTAAAGCGGAATTGCAATTTCGGGCTTTGCCGCTTTAATATATGATGGTCTATTTCCTTTTTTAGTACTTGCCATCAGTGTAAATTGGCTGACTACAATAATAGCTCCATCACTATCCATAACGGAAGTATTCATAATATTATTGCTGTCATTAAAAATTCTGAGATTTAGAATTTTTTTTGCGAGCCATTCAATGTCTGTAAAACTATCTTCATTGCCAATACCTAATAAAATTAAGAGTCCATGATCAATGGAGCTGATAATTTCATCATCAACAGTTACTGATGCTTTTGAAACTCTTTGAATGATTGCTTTCATAGGTTTTCTAATTTACTATTGACTCCTTACTAGAATCACTCATATTGATCAACTCTATAATTCTCATGTTCTCCTTCTATAATTTGTAAATAACTATTATATCTAGATTGGGCTATTTTTCCTTTTTCTAAAGCATCTTTTATGGCACAATTAGGTTCATTTACATGTAAACAATTATTAAACTTACAGTATTGTTTTAAAGCGAAAAATTCAGGGAAAAAACCACTAATTTCTTCTTTTTGAAAATCGACCACTCCAAACCCTTTAATGCCTGGTGTGTCAATAATGTATCCGCCAAAAGGCAAACTAAACATTTCTGCAAAAGTTGTGGTGTGTTGTCCTTGCTTGTGCTGTAAAGATGTTTCTTTAGTTTTTAAATTTAATTTAGGATGAACTGCGTTAATCAACGTAGATTTTCCTACCCCAGAATGACCTGAAAACATACTTACTTTATCTTTCATTAGAGCTTTTAATTTGTCAATGTTTATTTTTTCAGTAGCAGAAACATCCAAACACTGATAGCCTATTTTTTTATAAATTTCTTCTAAAGCATCCTTTTTTGATAGAGAAATAGCATCGTACTGATCTATTTTATTAAATAACAATACAGCTGGAATCGAGTAAGCTTCAGCCGTAGCTAAAACACGATCTATAAATGCAGGGAAAGTAGGAGGATTGTCTAATGTTACCAATAAAAATACCTGATCTATATTAGCAGCAATAATATGTGTTTGTTTAGAGAGATTTACAGATTTACGGATGATGTAATTCTTGCGATCGTGAATATTAGAGATGATTCCGTTTTTATTACCCTCTTCCATATCAAAATCTACAACATCACCAACAGTAACAGGATTTGTACTTTTAATCCCTTTTATCCGGAACTTTCCTCTAATTCTACAGTCAATACTATTACCTTGTTTTGTTCTAACGGTATACCAGCTACCTGTAGATTTTGTGACTACACCTGTCATTTATTGATTCATAAGTTTTAACTTTTAATAATTTGGTTGTTTTCAGTTAGAAAGCCAACTTGAAAAACAAATTTAGCTATAAATTGTTATATTTGTAATACTATCAATAACTAAATTTAAAAACATGAGAGTTTTAAAATATATATTCCTGTTGTTACTATTAATCATTATTGCAGGCTCAATTTATATTGCTACGTTAGAAAAAACCTACGATGTAAAACGTACAAGGGTAATTAAAGCACCAATTGAAGTTGTTTATAATAATGTAAATGACTTTAAAAATTGGCAATCATGGTCACCTTGGTTAAGTAAAGATTCTCTTGCTGTGTTAACTTTTGGCGAAATTACTTCTGGTGAAGGAGCGTCACAATCATGGAAAAGTGAGGTTAAAGAAGTTGGTGTTGGTGCTATCAATACGATAAATGCGAAGCAGAATGAAACTATCAATCAAAAATTGGTATTAACAAAACCATGGGAATCAACGTCTGATATATATTGGAGTTTCAAGCCTGTTGATAACGGTACAGAAGTAATATGGGGTATGAAAGGTGAGTTGGGTTTTATGTCTAGAGTATTTATGGTGTTTAGCGGAGGAATGGACAAACAAGTTGGTCTAGATTATGAACGAGGTTTGTTTAAGTTAGATAGTGTTGTGCAAGTTGAAATGCAAAAATATAGTGTGACTGTAAACGGAGAAACTACACACGGAGGCGGATTTTATCTTTACAATACTACTTCATGTAAAATTGATGAATTACCTGTGAAAATGCAAGAAATGATGCCGAAAGTTAGAGCGTATGCTCAAAAAAATAAGATACAAATGGCAGGTGCACCCTTTACAATATATCACACTTTTGATGAAGATAATAATGCTGTCATGTTTTCATCTGCAGTACCTGTTGCTGAACGTGTAATTACGGAATCAGGAAGTGGAATATTAACTGGGCAACTGAAACCTTTTAAAGCCATAAAAACAACACTTAAAGGTGATTATAAAAATTTAAAAGAAGCTTGGGAAACAGCTAACGAATATTTAGTTGCCAATAAATTTGAACAAGTACAAGGTGCTGTTGCATTAGAAGTGTATGTAAATGACCCAAAACAAACACCAAATCCTGCAAACTTAGTTACCGAAATATTTATTCCTATAAAAGAATAGAATGTCATTCAGAGGGACGAGTAATTTCAATATTAATAATGAGATTCATCACTCCACTACGCTTTGTTCTGAATGATATTTTATACTTCATCATACCTAAAGCAATCTACCAAATGATCGTTTACCATACCTGTGGCTTGCATATGTGCATAAATAACGGTTGAGCCTGTAAATTTAAATCCGCGTTTTTTTAAGTCTTTCGAAAGTTTATCGGACAGTGCCGTAGTTGCAGGTGCTTCTGCTAAAGTTTTTAACTTGTTTTTTATGGGTTTACCGTTGGTGAACCCCCAAATGTATTTAGAAAAAGAACCAAATTCTTTTTGAACTTCCATAAAAGCTATAGCATTGCTAATGGTAGCTTTTATTTTGAGTTTGTTTCTTATAATACCAGCATTCTGTAAAAGAGCTTCGTATTTTTTTTCGCCATAGGTGGCAATTTTTTTATAGTCAAAATTATCAAAGGCTTTTCTGAAATTTTCACGTTTTTTTAAAACAGTTATCCAGCTTAAACCCGCCTGAAAAGTTTCTAAGATTAAAAACTCAAAGAGTTTGTCATCATCATAAACAGGTACGCCCCATTCTGTATCGTGATATTCTACATATAACGGATCGGTACCACACCAAGCACATCTTTGTTTTGTCATAAGAGATTAGTTTTTTCAAAGATAGTTATTATCTTTAAACGATGAATTTAAGCTATTGGGAAATAAAATCATGGTTTACCAATGTTGATTTTACCATTGTAGGATCAGGTATTGTAGGATTAAACTGTGCCTTAAATTTAAAAGAGCATTTTCCGAAAGCAAACATACTTATACTCGAAAAAGGAATCTTACCACAAGGAGCCAGTACCAAAAATGCAGGATTTGCCTGTTTTGGGAGCCTCTCTGAAATTATTGATGATTT
>DOIV01000309.1:8400-9197 GCA_003511845.1 Flavobacteriaceae bacterium
ACTTTAGGTGATAAAATAATCGATTTTAAACAGTATGGAGGCTATGAGTTATTTAATGATAAGAATGTATTGGATGAATGTTGGTCAAAGAAAAATAAGATTAATACCTTGCTAAAACCTATTTTTAATAAGGATGTTTTTTCATTTCAGAAGAATATATTTGGTTTTAAAAATGATATTAACCAATACGCATTTAATCGTTTTGAAGGACAATTAGATACTGGTAAAATGATGACAGCATTGCTGTCTTTGGTTTTTAAAAGTGGTGTGAAAATTCTAAATAGTACAACGGTTAAAAGTTATGAAGATTATGGAAAACAGGTTGAGATTCAACTCAATGATTTTAAATTTAAAACCAAAAAATTATTTATTAGCACTAACGGGTTTGCAAAACAATTGTTACAAGAAGATGTTCAACCTGCTAGAGCACAAGTGTTAATTACAAAACCAATTCAGAATCTAAATGTTAAAGGAACTTTTCATTTAGATAAAGGCTATTATTATTTTAGAAACATTGATGATAGAATTTTGTTAGGTGGCGGAAGAAATTTAGACTTTAAAACCGAAGAAACTACTGAGTTTGGTGAAACAGATTTGGTGCAACATAAGTTAGAAGAATTATTAAAAATAGTTATCTTGCCAAATACAATTTTTGAAATTGAGCAGCGATGGAGTGGTGTTATGGGTGTTGGCAAGCAAAAGAAACCTATTGTAAAACAAATAAGTAACAATGTTGCTTGTGGAATTCGCTTAGGTGGCATGGGTGTTGCAGTAGGTAGTTTAATAGGTAAAGAATT
>DOIV01000309.1:9589-9957 GCA_003511845.1 Flavobacteriaceae bacterium
TTTTAATGAGTGTATTGAATTTAAATGCTCAAGAATTAAAGCAGAATACAGACAAAACGGTTGTTAATTTTAAAATTAAGAACATGGGTTTTTCTGTAAAAGGAATGTTTAAAGAAGTAACTATTTCAAGTAATTTTAATTCTGGTGATTTAGAAAATAGTTTTATAAATAGTACAATTAAAGTAAACTCAATAGATACAGGTAATAAAAAGCGGGACAAACATTTACTTAATAAAGATTTTTTTGAAGTTACTACCTATCCAGAAATTCAATTAGCATCCTCTAAAATTGAGAAAATTTCAGCTAATAATTTTCAGTTGACAGCAAAGCTTAGGGTTAAAAAAATTACCAAAGAAATTGTTGTTCCG
>DOIV01000127.1:0-3174 GCA_003511845.1 Flavobacteriaceae bacterium
GAGCAAGAAGGGACTTATACTCTACCCGAAGCTCAAGTAGATCGTTTTATGCTAAAGACGGTTATTGATTATCCGAAATTGGCAGAAGAGCAGTTGATTATGAGAAACAATCTGAATCAAAGTTTTGAAAAGGTAAATGCTGTAGTAAGTATGAAAGAGATTTTGACAGCTAGAAAGGCGGTTCAAGAGGTATATATGGATGAAAAAATAGAAAAATACATCTTAGATATTGTTTTTGCTACCCGATCTCCAGAAGAATATAGATTGCCAGATTTAAAACCCTTAATTAGTTTTGGTGCATCACCAAGAGGAAGTATCAACTTAGCTATGGCTGCAAAATGTTATGCATTTATCAAACGTAGAGGGTACGTAATACCTGAAGATGTCAGAGCTGTAGTACATGATGTGCTTAGGCATAGAGTAGGTGTTACTTATGAAGCCGAAGCTGAAAACATCACTTCCGTTGATATTATCAACAAAATAGTTAATGAAGTAGAAGTACCTTAAAATGTGTTGCCAGTAGTCAGTACTCAGTAAGCAGTTATTCTGCGTACTGCGTACTGCTTACTGCATACTGAAGACTAAAAAAGTGGATACCAAAGAAATACTTAAAAAAGTTCGTAAAATAGAAATCAAGACTCGTAGGTTGTCTGATCATATTTTTTCAGGAGAATACCACAGTTCTTTTAAAGGACGAGGCATGACTTTTTCTGAAGTACGCCAATACCAATTTGGTGATGACATACGTGCTATTGACTGGAATGTTACTGCTCGTTATCATGAGCCTTTTGTAAAAGTTTTTGAAGAAGAACGTGAATTAACGATGTTATTGATGGTTGATATTAGCGGGTCAGAATCCTTTGGTACTGATATACAATTTAAGCAAGAAACCATTACAGAAATTAGTGCAACTTTAGCATTTTCAGCCATCCAAAATAATGATAAAGTAGGTTTGTTATTGTTTTCTGATACTATAGAATTGTTTATCCCACCCAAAAAAGGTAAAAGGCATGTGTTGCGTATCATTAGAGAGTTGATAGAGTTTCAGCCTATAAGTAAAAAGACAGATATCAATCAAGCTTTACGTTATTTGTCTAATGTGATGAAAAAGAAAGCCATTGTTTTTATTTTATCTGATTTTATGGATGATGCTTATGAAAATGCCCTAAAAATTGTAGGTAGAAAACATGATGTGACAGGTATTCGAGTTTATGATAAATTTGAAGAAGAATTACCTGCTTTAGGAATGCTACCAGTTTTGGATGCTGAAACAGGTAAGACAATGTTGGTGAACACCAATTCAAAAAAAGTAAGAACAAATTATACAGCTAATTATTTAGAAACAGTAGCATATTTTGAAAACACCTTTAGAAAAAGTGGTTCGGGTACTATTCATACACGTATTGATGAAAGCTATGTAAAGAAATTACTAGGTTATTTTAAGCGAAAAGGAGCATAATGAAGTTGATAAGTAGAACATATTATTTAAATAAAAAACACACCCCTAACCCCTCTCAAGAGGGGAGTTGTTCATGTTTTCAAAATTTAATAAAGAAGCAGTTCATTTTATTCATCTTTTTAATCAATTTTATTGGTTTTTCTCAAGAAAAACCTAAGGTCACAGTAAGTGTTGATACTACTAAAATTAGAATTGGAGAACAGATAAATTATCAATTGTCTGTTGGCAATGTAGAAACGGGAGTTGTTTTTCCTGAATTGCAATTAGATATTACAGGTAAAATAGAAATTGTAGAAGCGTTAGATATAGATACTCTAAAAAATAGATTGGTCAGAAAATATGTATTGACTAGTTTTGATAGCGGTAGGTATGTAATACCGCAGCAAAAAATAAATGTTTGGAGTCAAGAGTATACGACAGACTCTATAGTTGTAGATGTTGCTACGGTTGCCGTTGATACTTTAAAACAAAAACTATTTCCTATAAAAGCTATACAAAGAGAGTCTTATACTTTTGAAGATGTAAAACCTTATTTATGGTGGCTCATTCCAATTCTTATTTTAGTGGCACTTATTTTATACTTAATTTTTAGAAAAAAAGAAACTCTTGAAGAAATTGAAGCAAGAATACCACCTTATGATCTAGCTTTGCGGAAACTGAAAGAATTAGATGACAAACAACTTTGGCAACAAAATAAAGTAAAAAAATATTATGTTGAGTTGACAGATATTCTAAGAGGGTATTTAGAAAGAGAAATGAGAATTCCTGCTTTAGAGTTAACTACAAATGAGTTGATAGCAACCATTACAAATATTAATACATCGAGTTCATTACATATTTCTGATGAAGTCTTAGAAAAATTACAACGCTTGTTGAAAGAAGCAGATTTAGTAAAGTTTGCAAAACACACACCGCTATCTAATGAGATTGAGTTGCATAGAAATGATGCAGAAGACATTGTAAATATTATGCATCCGTCAATAGCCAATAGTGTAACCACTAATGCTGTAAAAAGTATTAAAAAAACGGTAATTGTTCAGAAACCAGCCTATAAAACCCCTTCGTTATTGGTTAAAATATTGATTATTTTAGGATTTTTATTAATCGGAGCCCTTTTTATTATTGGTATTTATAATGCAAATAAGACAGTTAAAAATATTAAAGCATTACAACTTAACTCATTAAAAATAAATACAGAAAATGCTGAATAATTTTGAGTTGACAAACCCTGAGTTTCTGTGGTTGCTAGTACTGATTCCTTTACTGGCACTTTGGTATTTCTTTGTGCGAGATAAAAATCAAGCCACCTTAAAAATATCGAATACTAAAGGTTTTGTAAAACCATCATTTTTAACGAAACTAAAACCAATTTTGAATGTATTACGTTTGTTGGCGTTGACTTCATTGATTTTAGCAATGACTAGACCTAGAAATGTTGAGGTAAGTAAAAAGGTGAAAAAGACTAGTGGTATTGATATTGTTATGGCAATTGATGTTTCTTCAAGCATGTTGGCTAGAGATTTGAAACCAAATCGTTTAGAAGCATTAAAAGGTGTTGCAGTTAGTTTTGTAAATCAAAGACCAAATGATAGAATAGGTATTGTTGTTTATTCAGGTGAAAGTTATACACAAACACCAATTACTAGCGATAAAAGAATTGTCATCAATGCTATTAAAAGATTGAAATGGGGAGATATAGATGGTGGCACAGCCAT
>DOIV01000127.1:3535-4603 GCA_003511845.1 Flavobacteriaceae bacterium
AGAATAAAAGAAAGTAAAGCGAAAAGTAAAGTTATTATTCTATTGACAGATGGTGTAAATAATTCAGGTTTTGTTGATCCTAAGATAGCTGCTGAACTCGCAAAAGAATTAGGTATTAAAGTATATACTATCGGAATAGGTACAAACGGAATGGCAGAGTTTCCAGTAGGAATGGACATGCACGGACGGTTAGTATACCGTATATTGCCTGTAGAAATTGATGAAAAATTATTAAAATTTATAGCCAATAAAACAGACGGGAAGTATTTTAGAGCTACTGACAATGAAAAATTAGCATCAATTTATGATGAAATTAATAAATTAGAAAAAACCAAAATAGAAGAATTTAAATATTACAATTATCAAGAAAAATATCGCTTCTTGGTATTATTAGGAGGGTTATTTATCTTCTTAGAAATGATTTTAAAATTCACACTATTTAGAAGTTTTATATAGAAATAAAAAGATGTATCAATTAGAAGAAAAAACATATTTTTATTATTTCGCAGTAATTGCGATACTTTTTCTTGCGTATTTCTTATATTCCTTATGGAAAAAAAGAAAGCAGAAATTGTTTTCAGACAATGGGTTGTTAGAAAAATTAAGCCCTGAAGCATCAACGTTTAAATCTTTTTTTAAGACTATGATGGTTGCTTTAGCTTTATCCTTTTTAATTATTGCATTGGTCAATCCTAAAATGGGAACTAAACTAAAAACCATTAAAAAAGAGGGCGTTGATGTTGTTTTTGCTTTAGATGTGTCTAAAAGTATGTTGGCTGAAGATATTGCTCCGAATCGATTAGAAAAAGCCAAACAAATTATCTCTAAAGTGATTGGTAAGTTAGGAGGTGATAGGGTAGGGATTATTATTTATGCGGGTAATGCTTATCCACTATTACCAATTACCACCGATCATGCCGCTGCAAAAATGTTTTTACAAAGTGCAAGTCCAGATATGGTATCCTCACAAGGTACAGCTATAAATGAAGCCTTGAAACTGGCAAAGAGTTATTATGACGATGACGATCAAACCAATAGGTATTTATTTATAATTTCTGATGGAGAAGA
>DOIV01000127.1:5021-5534 GCA_003511845.1 Flavobacteriaceae bacterium
GCAAAAGGAAGTCCGATACCTATCAAACGTGATGGGCAACTTATAGGTTATAAAAAAGATAGAGAAGGTGAAGTTGTTGTTACACAATTAAATGGAAGCACCTTACAAAAAATTGCAGCAGATGGTAAGGGTAAATATATTGAAGGTAACAATACGTCAAAAGCAGTTGAAACTATAAATGAGGTGTTATTAAAAGCAGATAAAAAGGAATTTGAAACCAAACAATTTGCAGATTTTAAAGACCAATTTCAATGGTTTATTGGTCTCGGAATTTTATTTTTACTATTGGATGCCTTGATGTTTAATAAAAAAACAAAATGGATTCAGAAACTAAACTTGTTTAATGAACAAAAAACAAAATAATATGAACAAGATTTTTACCATTCTATTTTTGTTATTTACATTAATAGGTTTTTCTCAAAAAAAAGATAAAACCTCAAAAGTAGAGCTAGATGAGAAGCAACTTATCCGTTCAGGAAATGAAGCATATAATCAGCAAAATTATGTTGAAGC
>DOIV01000034.1 GCA_003511845.1 Flavobacteriaceae bacterium
CGTATTTACATATTGTTTTATTGGCTGAAAGTACCAGTTTATTTTTAATTATGATATGTTGTATTTTTTTTTCTTAAAACTATTCTTATTTATTGTTCGTATTATTGCAAAGGGAGTATTTAACACTAAGTCAGCTTGTTCTGGCTTTGTAACATGCCTGTTTGCATCAACCAAATTAATTGGCCGAGTACTTTTCTTAAAATCCCCTCCTCGTATTCCTCCTATCATCAAAATACCAATAATCAAAAATCCTACTATTGATGAAATGAAATAATTTAATTTATTTTTTGGATAAATGAGCTGTGCTAACTTCACTTTTTTATATAAAAACACCCATAAAAATGCTAATAGAATAAACAACAAATAAACATGCCAATAGCTAATAATAAATCTAAAAAACATATTCGATTTATTAGTTTCATTTTCAAGGGTGTCTAAAACAGCCCAAGTTGATCTACTAAAGTTATATTTATAGTAAATAAAATCAATAAAATTTGTTGAATACGCTATTAAATTGAATATAAAATATATATAAAAAAGAAATTTCTGGTAATTCTTATCCGTATTTATACCAAAAGGTAAAATAGATAACACTATAAATAAAGCATTTATATATAGAATTGCTGTAGTATCAAAAGCAATTCCGTAATAATAAATTTTTAAAAATTCTGATAGTGAAGACACATGCAATAAGTCTACATTATAGAGGTAGAATAATATTCTAGCAATGAAATAGAATAAATATGCTAATATTATTCTATAGGCAAGTATTTTATATTCTTTGAATCTAAAAAAATCCTTCATTAATAATAATTAACTTTAATCGACAAATATATAATTACTTCTTCAACTAAATTATTTTATTTATTTAAAATTACTATGCATGCATAGTAATTTTTAACTATATTTGTGAACATGTTAAAAGAAAACTCAATAGACCATCAATTAAGAGCCACCTGGCAGATTGTTTCTAAAATGTATAATGAGCAAGCCATAAAGCAAGATTATACGATGGCAATGGGTTTTGTGGTGTTGAATATTGATTATGATAACGGTACGCCATCTACAGCTTTAGGTCCATTAATGGGCATGGAAGCTACGAGCTTATCACGTATTTTAAAATCAATGGAAGATAAAGACATTATCTATAGAGAGAAAAATCCTGATGATGGTAGAGGTGTTTTAATTAAACTCACTAAATTTGGAAAAGAAAAACGCGAACAAGCCAAAGCATCTGTTTTACGATTTAATGAAGCTGTGCGTCAAAACATAAATGAACAAGATTTGGAATCCTTTTTTAATGTAACAGAAACGATTTCTAATCTCATTATTGAAAATAAAATTTTTTCTAAAAACAGAAAAGAGAGCTGAGTTCAGTTGGCAGTAATCAGTAACAATTTGCAGTTTAACAAATATAAAGTCTAATAGTCCACAAGTCTATTTGTCTAATAGTCATAAAGAAGAAAACACATGAAAAGAAGTATTAAAAAAATAGCAGTAATTGGTTCAGGTATCATGGGCTCAGGTATTGCTTGTCATTTTGCCAATATTGGCGTAGAAGTTATATTATATGATATCGTTCCTCGCGAATTAACCGATAAAGAAAAAGCAAAAGGTTTAACCTTAGAAGATAAAATTGTTCGTAACCGTATGGTAAACGACAGCTTAAAAGCTTCTTTAAAATCGAAACCATCACCTATATATAACCAAAAATTCGCCAATAGAATTTCTACAGGTAACCTAGAGGACGATTTACACAAAATAAAAGATGTAGATTGGATTATTGAAGTTGTTGTAGAACGTCTTGACATCAAACAAAAAGTTTTTGAGAGTATTGAAAAACACAGAACACCTGGCACATTAATTACGTCTAACACTTCTGGTATCCCTATTGCTTTTATGAATAAAGGCAGAAGTGAAGATTTTCAAAAGCATTTTGCCGTAACACACTTTTTCAATCCACCACGTTATTTAAAACTATTTGAAGTTGTTCCTGGTCCAGATTGTAAGCAAGAAGTAACCGATTTCTTGATGATGTATGGCGAAAAATTCTTAGGTAAAACTTCTGTTTTAGCAAAAGATACTCCCGCATTTATCGGAAACCGTATTGGTGTGTTTGGCATTATGAGTTTATTCCATATCGTAAAAGAATTAGGAATGACCGTTGAAGAAGTTGACAAATTAACAGGCCCAGTTATTGGTCGTCCAAAATCTGCAACTTTTAGAACTTGTGATGTGGTTGGACTAGACACTTTAGTACATACTGCTAATGGTGTAGCAGACAACTGCCCAAATGATGAAATGCATGATTCTTTTGCCATTCCAGATTTCATCAATTCAATGATGGAAAACAAATGGTTAGGTTCTAAAACCAAACAAGGCTTTTACAAAAAAACAATGAATGCTGAGGGTAAAAAAGAAATCTTATCCTTAGATTTAAATACCTTAGAATACAAAGCACAAGTAAGACCAAAATTTGCAACTTTATTAGCGACCAAAACGATTGAAAATGTTACAGATCGTTTTAAGGTCTTAATTAAAGGTAAAGATAAAGCTGGTGAATTTTACAGAAAATCGTTCACTGCACTTTTTGCTTATGTTCAAAACAGAATTCCTGAAATATCTGATGAACTTTATCGTATCGATGATGGTTTAAGAGCAGGATTCGGCTGGCAACACGGACCATTCCAAATTTGGGATGCTGTTGGTGTAGCAAAAGCCATTGAATTGATGAAAGCTGAAGGACACGATGTTGCTTCTTGGGTTACTGAAATGTTAGCTGCTGGAAACGATAGTTTCTATACTGTAAAGGAAGGTACTAACTATTATTATGATATTCCGTCAAAAAAATATGTAAAAATTCCTGGTCAAGATGCATTTATCATCTTAGATAATATCCGCGAAGCGAAAGAAATTTGGTCTAATGCAGATACCTCTATCCAACATTTAGGTGATGGTGTATTGAATATAGAATTCAGATCTAAAATGAATACGTTGGGTGCTGGCGTTTTAGCAGGCATCAATAAAGGTATTGATTTAGCAGAACAAGAATATGAAGCTGTAATCTTAGGAAATCAAGCCACCAACTTCTCTGTTGGGGCAAATTTAGCTATGGCTTTAATGATGGCTGTTGAACAGGATTATGATGAACTTGCTTATGGTGTAAAACACTTTCAAGATACGGTAATGCGTTTGCGTTATTCTTCTGTTCCAACATTAATGACACCAAGAGGAATGACCTTTGGTGGAGCTTGTGAAATGGGAATGCATGTTGATAAAGTAATTGCTGCTGCTGAAACTTATACTGGTTTGGTTGAATTTGGCGTAGGAATTATCCCTGCTGGAGCAGGAACAAAAGAAATGACAAAGCGTGTTTCTGACTTATGGAATAAAGACGATGTAAAACTAAACAGATTACGTGATGCTTTTATCAATATAGCTATGGCAAAAGTAGCAACTTCTGCTTATGAAGCTTTTGATATGGGTTATTATTTACACAATAAAGATTTGGTAGTTGTCAATGAAAAATTACAAATAGCGACTGCAAAACGTCATGCTATTCTAATGTTAGAAGATGGTTATACACAACCAGCTCCACAAAAAATAAGAGTTTTGGGGCAACAAGCCTTAGGAATGTTTATGGTTGGAACCGATAGCTTAATGCAAGGACGATACGCTTCAGAGCACGATAGAAAAATAGCCAACAAACTAGGATACATTATGGCTGGTGGAGATTTATCTGAACCTACCGATGTTTCAGAACAATACCTATTAGATCTAGAACGCGAAGCTATTATGAGTTTATTTACCGAGCGTAAAACCTTAGAAAGAATTCAGCATACGTTGAAGACTGGGAAGCCGTTACGAAATTAAGACAATAGACTTTAGACTAATAGACGCAAGACAAAATGGTAAAACACAATTTTAAAAAATTAATTATTTGGAAAGAAAGTATTGAATTAATTTTCAAAACTTATGAGGTAACAAAAACCTTCCCTGATAATGAGAAATTTGGTTTAACTAGTCAATTGAATAGATGTTCTGTTTCAATTCCTTCTAATATAGCAGAGGGAACAAGTAAAAGTTCTGAAAAACACTTTAAAGTTTTTTTTAGAAACGGCTTTAGGTTCTGCCTTTGAATGGGAAACACAAATTATAATTGCAAATGGTCTAAAATACATTACTCAAGAAAAATTTAATCAATTAGAAAAAAATATTAACGACATCCAAAAAATGATTTCTTCTTTTAAAGAAAAATTATAATTTGAAGAAAAAATTAGTCTAAAGTCTAACATCTATTAGTCTAAAGTCAATAAAACATAAAAATATGGAAGCATATATAGTACAAGGTTACAGAACAGCAGTAGGAAAAGCACCAAGAGGTGTATTTCGTTTTAAGCGTCCAGATGAATTGGCAGCTGAAACAATTGAACATCTATTAAAAAACTTACCAGAGTTTGACAAAACACGTATTGATGATGTAATTGTTGGTAATGCGATGCCAGAAGCAGAGCAAGGTCTAAATATTGGTAGGTTAATTTCTTTAATGGGATTAAAAATTGATGATGTACCAGGAGTAACTGTAAATCGGTATTGTGCATCAGGATTAGAAACTATCAGTATTGCCGTAGCGAAAATTCAAAGTGGCATGGCAGATTGTATCATTGCAGGTGGTGTAGAAAGCATGAGTTATATTCCTATGGGAGGATACCGTGCTGTACCTAATTATGAAGCTGCTAAAAATGGTCATGAAGATTATTATTGGGGAATGGGTTTAACCGCTGAAGCCGTGGCACAAAAATACAACGTATCGCGTGAAGCACAGGATGAATTTTCCTACAATTCGCATAGGAAAGCATTAGAGGCATTAGACAATGGTACTTTTAAAGATGGTAT
>DOIV01000330.1 GCA_003511845.1 Flavobacteriaceae bacterium
CCTTCAACTTTCCTGCTTTGTGCTGATATCGTTATAGATATGAAGAATAATGAAATAAATATAATTAAAATTTTAGGCAATTTCATTTTAAAAATTTTAGAGTTTGATTATTTAATTCCCAAAAGTAAAAAAAACCTTTTGAACATAAAAGTAAAATACATAAAAGGTTATCAACACCATCAATATAATTTTTTATACTTAACTGGGTTTGCTTCATTCATCATGTTATAAATCTCTTCAAAAATATCTTCAATAGATGGTTTTGAAAAGTAATCACCATCAGTGCCATAAGCAGGTCTATGACTTTTAGCCGTAATTGTTAAAGGTTTGCTGTCTAAAAATTGATAAGCATTTTGCTTATTTATAATTTGATCTAATAGATAAGCAGAAGCACCCCCAGGAACATCTTCATCAATAATAATTAGTCTATTCGTTTTTTGTATACTATTTACAACTTCATGTTTAATGTCAAAAGGGAATAACGTTTGAGCATCAATTATTTCAATATTTATAGCTACTTGAAGTAATTCTTTTGAAGCATCTTCAACTAGTTTTAATGTTGAGCCATAAGAAACAACTGTAATATCAGTACCTTCTTTTACCGTTTCAACTACACCAATAGGTGTCGTAAATTGCCCTAAATTTGTAGGTATTTTTTCTTTTAACCTGTATCCGTTAAGATTTTCAACTACAAGTGCAGGCTCATCAGTTTTTAATAGTGTATTGTAAAAACCTGCTGCTTTAGTCATATTTCTAGGGGTTAGAATATAAATGCCTCTTAACAAATGTATAATTGCTCCCATTGGCGATCCTGAATGCCAAATTCCTTCTAAACGATGACCTCTTGTGCGGATAATTAATGGTGCTTTTTGCGTGCCAACTGTTCTATAACGTAAAGTAGCTAAATCATCGCTTAAAATTTGCATACCATATAGTAAATAGTCAACATATTGAATTTCTGCTATTGGGCGTAATCCTCTCATAGACATCCCAATACCTTGTCCGATAATAGAAGCTTCTCTAATACCTGTATCAGCAACTCTTAGTTTACCATATTTTTTTTGTAAACCTTCTAAGCCTTGATTAACATCGCCAATTTTACCTACATCTTCACCAAAAATTAAAACTTCTTTATATTGAGATAATATTGCGTCAAAGTTATCTCTAAGTATAATTCTAGCATCTATAGCCTGGGCATTATCATTGTAAATTGGTTTAATCTCTTTAATTGTTGTTGCTGAATTTTTATATTCACTAAATAAATGTGTGCTATAATTATTTTTTTGCTCTTTTGTATAATTTTTTATCCAATTAATTAACTGTGTTTTTTCAAGGTAATTATCATTTCTTACATAAATGAGAGACTTTCTTGCAGTAGATAGTATGTCTTTTTTAGTGGGTACTTTTATAAGAGCTAAATCATTTTTTAATTTTAAAATAAAGGTTTTGTTATCACTTTTATTTGCAAGATTTTCAAGCAATATATTTACTTCTTTTTTAGTATTGATAAGAGTAGCTAAATAAGCATTCCAAGCAGTACGTTTAGCAGCACTAACCTCTTTTTTTGCATTTTTTTCAATGGCTATTAAATCTTCTTCATTCTCAAAAATTTCAAGAATCCATTCTTTCATTTTAGAGATACAATCATGTTTTGTTTCCCATTGTAATCGTTCAGTAGTTTTATATCTTTCATGAGAACCAGATGTTGAATGTCCTAAAGGTTGGGTCAATTCTTTTACATGAATAAGAACAGGTACGTGTTCTTCCCTAGCAATAGTTGAAGCTTGAATATAAACATCTATTAATTTAGAATATTCCCATCCATTAACTACAAATATTTCATAACCTTTTTGGTCATCGGTACGTTGAAATCCTTTTAAAATTTCTGAAATACTTTCTTTAGTTGTATGATGTTTGGCTTGGACAGAAATACCGTATTCATCATCCCAAACACTAATAACCATAGGTATTTGTAATACGCCAGCAGCATTAAATACTTCAAAAAAATGACCTTCTGATGTACTGGCATTGCCAATGGTACCCCAAGCAATTTCATTACCATTGTCTGAAAAATGTTTAGATTTTTTTAATTCATTAACATTTCTATATATTTTAGAAGCTTGTGCTAAACCTAATAAACGAGGCATTTGACCAGCTGTAGGAGAAATGTCTGCACTTACATTTTTATGTTGTAATTGGTTTTTCCAACTACCATCAGTATTTAGAGTATGTGTGGTAAAATGACCTCCCATTTGCCTGCCAGCTGAAAAAGGATCAGCTGTAATATCAGAATGAGCATATAAACCAGCAAAAAGCTGTTGAGGTGTTAATTCGCCTATTGCCATCATAAAGGTTTGATCTCTATAATAACCAGAACGCCAATCTCCATTTTTAAATGCTTTAGCCAATGCCAATTGAGGCACTTCTTTACCATCACCAAAAATTCCGAACTTCGCTTTACCTGTTAAGACCTCCCGTCTTCCTAATAAACTACATTCTCTACTAGTTATGGCTATTTTATAATCTGCTAAAATTTCTTTTTTAAATTCTTTATAGGATAGTTTGTGTTCTGATTCAATCAACTCTTCTGCCATTTATTCCTTTTTAGTTTGTAGTTTTACAAAAGTACAATTTTCAGTGCAGAAATGAAAAACATTCATGTTAATAAAAACCTCTTTTCACAAAATTATAGATCCTTTTAGGATCAAGAGTGAGTACAAACCTAATTTTAGAACTGTAATGAGGCTGTTCTAGTTCAAAACCTAAACTAGATTGTACAGGAAAATAGACTTCTAGAAAATTATGAATAAAATTAAGACGAATACCACTGTCATATTTAAATACTGGGTTTGAATTTTTGTTTTTAAAATACCCAGCATCAGCATAAGCTTCAATCCACCTCCAAATACTAATACTTCCGTTTGTACTCAACATCCATTGGTTGGCATATGGATCAGAAAACTTGGTTTTAAAGCCTCCTTCAGAAACAATAATTTGTTGACTTAAAAAGCCAGACTCTTCTGATCTGCCTAGATAGTTATAATCAAATAAATAATCAGTTGGTCTATCTAAAGCAAAATTAAAATAAGTGCTAGAAGTGTTATTGTATAAAAATGAACCAAAAAAAGCTCTAATATCATACTGTCTATTACTATCAGTTAATTTTCTATACCTAAAAACGGCAGCAAGTTTGCTGAAATTTTCACCTAATTGAAAGTCTGCAGAATAGCCGAAGCCTTTAATTATATCAGGTTTTGAGGCTGAATACCTAAGGTTGAAAACACCATATTTATCAGATTCTTGCTGAGGAGTATTTGGTACGGTTTCTTTTTCGATAAATACATACCTTGCAAACAATGATTTACCTCCAACATCACGTAAACTTTTTCTTTTGAATGAAATGCCAACAAAAGGTCTTAAGCTTTTGTAAGATAAGTTAGGGGCATAGTGAAAAAGTCGACCACCAATACCAGATCTAATTTTGTAAATAGAAGTTTCTTCTGGTAAATGCTCAAATAATAAAGAAAAGCTACCTGTCAATTGCCTACTAGTTGTACTATAGGTGGGAGTGATTTTATAAAGCCATTTCTTTTTAAATAATGTTTGATTGGTTAATCTAATGCCTAATATTAACCCATCATAATAGTTGTAATCATACTCTAAATTGTAAAAAACTTGATTATAGTAAGGATTGTCGATGTCTTTTAGAAAGCGAAGAGATATAGGTCTATTCAATAGACTAGGGTTTAGGTTTTTCCAATTATTATTTAAATTAAGTTCAGGATAGATATTTTCGTAATTTAATGAAAGTCTATCAAAATTGCCTTTTGCAATGGTAATGGTTGCTGTAGTATCTATATCGGTTATCCATTTTCTGAACTTTATTTCTTTGTCTTTTATACCATATAATGCAACGGGAACGGTAAAGTTTCTTTTATTTTTAATAGTAACAAGAATAGAATCTTTAGTTTTCTTTACTTTTTTAATGGTGTAATCAATTTTTTTCTTTGAATTCATATAGTCTCCAAAAAACCAATTTAAATTTTTATCTGTTTTTTGTGTAATAATTTTTTTGAAAAGATTGCTACTTGTTTTTTTGAATTTACTTTGCTTGTAAAATTGTTTAATACTAGTAAAAACAATACTATCATTTAAGTATTCATCTAGATATTGTAAACCTAGTCCTGCTTTATACTTATTTACAATCTTTCTGTTGAAATTTGAAAGTGAATCAGCTTGTAATGATAATGGTTGGTCGTAATTTTTACGAGCAGCAAATTGTTGTACAAAAGCATATTTATCATTGAAATTTAAGCGTGCTATTTGATAACTTCTAATACCCCAAATTTTAGAAATATTACCCATAGCTTTTACTTCAGGATAGTATTGTTCTACATATCTCATCATTAAGAAGCTTTGAATACCGTCAATAATCCATGCATCTTTTCTTCGGTTAACAATAATCGTTTTTTCTAAATAGTTTCTTGTTAGAGCTTTAAACATTTTAATATCCCATTCAAAAGCTTCATTAAATGGGTTAAATATTTTAGGTAATTGATTCAATCCGTAAATAGG
>DOIV01000023.1:0-1252 GCA_003511845.1 Flavobacteriaceae bacterium
AATCTGCTGCTAGTTCTAGCCTACTTACGAAATGGCTCACGGATTCTTTATTCGGTTTTTATTTGCTAAATTAGGTGCTTAAACCACGCAACAAACCATATACAAACACGTTAATTTATTTCTTCAACAAATCTAATTTTTCAGCAAAATACTCACAAAAATCTCTCATGGTAGCTGTCATTTTTTCATCGTTAGTGGCACGGTAGAACGTATCAGCCATAGACAATAAAGTTTGATGAAAAAAGTGTTTCATTTCATCTAAAGGCATATCTTTTGTCCATAAATCCATTTTTAAGGTTTCCTTTTTTTTATCGTCCCAAACAGAAATTAATACCGCTTTGGTTTTTTCATTTGAAATACCGCCATCTTCTGCATTCCATGATAATTTTTCTGGAATTTTATTTTCATCCAGTTCAATGGTAAATTTTATTTCTGAAGTGTGTTTTGACATCTTGTGTTTAATGTTTCGGGTTAAAAGTTTCGAGTTTTAAACTCGCAACTATTTAGTAGGCTTGTATTTAGATTTTTTAAAAATTGCTTCATTATCAACTTGTAATAACTCTTGTAATGAAGTGTCTGTGTTTTCCATATAGGCTCTTACAATCTGCCAACCAAACCACACACCTATTCTGCCTGGCGTTTCATTATCATTGGCTTGATAAAATTTAGAAAAAGGGGCATCTTCAATAAAACGTCTTGACAAGTCTTGATCAGTACTAAACAAGTATTTGTTTTGAATAAAAAATTTCCAAACTTCTTCTTCATTGAATTTTGCCCATTCTAATTGCTCTTGTGTATATCCTATTTTTTCGGCATCTGTAGCCTTTGGCAAATAAGCATCCAACAGGTATAATTTTTTACCTTCTTGCACCATTCTAGAAACAAAAGGTCTTGCTGTAGAAAACGGAATTTGCATTTTTGCAATGGCTTTAGCAGCGTCTACAACCAAATGATTTTTTGTGAAATTTTGCTTGATGTACTTGGGGAAATCTTCATAGATTTTACTGTCATTTCCTAAATAAACATCTAAAGATACAAACAACAAGCTATCAGCATAAACCACTTTACTTTCATAATCTACATTAGATAATATGGTGATTACTTTAGGAGCTTTAAATTTAGGATAATAGTATTTTATATGTTTAAATAAATCTACCAATTGCTCTTGTTCATCATCAAAATTTTTGAAAATTTTCTGAGTTTCAGCAAATAATTCTTGTTCGTCTTTATCTTGAACTTTCTTTAACCAGAT
>DOIV01000023.1:1665-3709 GCA_003511845.1 Flavobacteriaceae bacterium
GTATAAAACTCTTGATCAAAACGCCTTATTTCAGTGTCGATTTGAATAGCAGAAACATCAATATCTAATTTATTTTCTGGACCACAGCTTATTAAAAAAACAAATGCCAATAAAAAAGTAATGGTTTTAAACATTCATGTAAATTTTGTATTTTCGTTAAAATTTAAACTTAAACAAAACTACTAAATTCTTTTACAATGCAAACAAAAAATGTAACAAAACATATTGTAAACTGGCTTAAAGACTATGCAACTAAAGCTGGTGTAAACGGATTTGTAATTGGAGTTTCTGGTGGCATAGACTCTGCGGTTACTTCTACCCTTTGTGCCAAAACAGGATTGCCTTTATTGGTCTTAGAAATGCCCATTCATCAAGCAGATAGTCAAGTAAATAGAGCTATGCATCATATTGAGTGGTTAAAAGATAATTTTGACAAAGTTTCTATGCAACAAGTAGACTTAACTCCTGTTTTTGATAATTTAGTAGCTGCTTTTCCTGCTGTTGATGATGAAGAACAACGCTTTATGACCTTAGCAAATACAAGAGCTCGATTACGTATGACCTCCTTGTATTATTTTGCAGCATTAAAAGGCTATTTGGTTGCAGGAACGGGAAATAAAGTGGAGGATTTTGGTGTAGGTTTCTATACCAAATATGGTGATGGTGGTGTTGACTTAAGTCCGATAGCCGATTTAATGAAATCTGAAGTGTATAAGATTGCTGAATATTTAGGTGTAAACCAAGAAATTATTAAAGCTGCACCTACCGATGGTTTATGGGGAGACGATAGAACTGATGAAGACCAAATTGGTGCCAGTTATGATGAATTAGAATGGGCAATGCTTATGGTAGACCAAGGAAAAACCATCGCTGATTTTGAAGGTAGAACTAAAACGGTGTTTGAAATTTACACGAGACTACACAATGCTAATAAACATAAAATGGTGCCGATTCCTGTTTGTGAGATACCTGAGGAGTTGAAGAAATAATTATTTTTTTCATGAAATTTTACATATTAACTTCCCATTTTTTTTCTCTAGAATTAAAAATTATAGAGTCATCAAACCCAATGTTAAAATAAACTATAAATACGGTATCATTTAATTTTTTATAATATGGCCCCTCTCCCATTTCTAAATCACACTCAAGGTCATCATGAGAATTTAGGCAAACTTCCGTTCTCTTTATTAAAATTATAAACTTTTTCAATCAAAACATTTCCTTTTTCTTTATACCCCCGTAGTTGTAATTGTATTAAAACAAAATAAACTCCTGATATTAAGATTGTAATAATCAAAATGTAAGTTAGTGTTTTTTTCATATCATTTTATTGTGTATAAATTGGTGTTGTTGTTTTATTTGTTTTAGTAGGTGTTTTCCTAGAATCACTATTAGGTATATTATTATAATTAGGTGCATCTCTTGGTTCAGAAGCTTTAAGAACATTGTTTAAATAATTAGCAAGCTGTTCACCGAAGCTTAAATTACTATTGAAATTAAAATAGTTAACGGCAAATTCTGCACCGAATTTGTCAGTAGGTAAATCTTCATAGCTATACGCAGAATGTCTAGCTACAACAGAATCTGATAATTCTTGACTATAACCGTCTTGAACTGCTTCACCTATTGGGTTCTTTTCTCCATCAAGCTTATACTTGTATGCCTTACCTGCATAAAACAAGAAATGCACCATATCTATCCATCCACCTTTTTTTGTGTAAATATACCTTTCTTTTTTTTGAATTAAAATAGCCTGTTTGTGTTGGGAGAGGTCTCATTTGTTTAAAGTTGAATTTCGTTTCACCTAAGCTTTTTAAATAATCACTTGCCTTTTTGCCTGTAAATTTACCTACACCTCTAGGGCTATTATCAAGTAATTTTTTAAAATCACTAACTTTTCCTAAGTACGCCTTAACGGGTTCTTCATCAACAAAATTTGATCTTCCAGAATCTATTTCAATCCCACTCATTAATTCATCAATAGCCAATTTTGCTAGTTCTATAGCTTCTTGAGATTTATAATTTTCAAGAATAAAATCTCTAA
>DOIV01000284.1 GCA_003511845.1 Flavobacteriaceae bacterium
AACCGCTATTATTTATACACTTTGTTACTTGCAGTGTTCTGTTCTTTTTTTCTTTCAATTTAATATGTTTCAGCATTTGTTCTGCAACTTTTTCTACAACTTTAACTGGTACACTATTTCCAAATTGACGATATGCTTGAGTGTTTGAAACTGGAATTTTAAAATCCTCTGGAAACCCTTGTAATCTTGCCGCTTCTCTTGGAGTTAATTTTCTTGGATTTTGTCCATCTTGATATATTAGAATTTCACTTCCGTCTTTGTAATATCTTGCTGAAATAGTATTTGTATATTCAGAATCTTCAGTTACCATTCCATAACCAAAACCTTTTCCTTTTAGTTTGTTCTCTCTTTTTCTTCTTTGATGTCCTGCCCAAAGTTTATCAGAAATAGTGTATTTTTCTTCAACAGTTTCTTCTAAAATATTTCCAACTCTCGTAGGTTCAAAAGTTGGTTTTGGAAATTCAAATTTTATATTATCATCTAAAAAACCAACAATATAAATTCTTTCTCTATTTTGTGGAAGTCCAAAATCCCTTGCTCTTAAAACTTCATATTGTACGTTGTTATAACCAATTCTTTTTAAGTGTGCTAAAATTGTCTTTAAAGTTCTTCCTTGGTCGTGTCCTCTTAATTGTTTTACATTTTCTAATAAAAACATTTGAGGTTTTTTGCTGATTAAAATTCTTTCAATATCAAAAAACAATGTTCCTCTTGTGTCAGAAAAGCCTTTTTTTAATCCTGCTTGTGAAAATGGTTGACAAGGAAAACCTGCCAATAAAATATCGTGTTTAGGAATTACATCTTCACTTATCTGTGTAATGTCTCCATAAACTTTTAAATCATTAAAATTTGCTAAATACGTTTGTTGAGAATATTTATCCCATTCGCTTGTAAAAACACATTCAATATTATTATTTGATGCGTTTTCAAATCCTAATCTAATTCCTCCAATACCTGCAAACAGGTCAATTATTTTAATTTTATTATCCATTTTTGCTCCAAAATTTTAAAATTGATGGTATTTCTTCAAATAGATATTCTTCAAAACTTATGATATTTTTCATTTGTTTTAAAGATTCAGAGTTTGCAATCCAATCGTAAGCAACCACAATTATATTGTGATTATTCATCTCTTGTGCTTTACTTTTAGATATTGATTCGTCAGCAGTTAATAAATGAATTTCTGGAATTTTAGTTCTCTCGATTTCTTCTGCTACTTCTTGCCAACGTTCACGCAAAGTAGTTTTCATTGTTCCAATGATTGTTTTGTTTCTGCGTTTTTCGTAAGCCTCTATGTTTGGTAAAATAGAATCAACTTTCTTGCCTAATCCTAATTCTGTAAATGTTTTTCTGCCAACCTTACTTTGAGAGTCAAAAGTGTAATCTAAACAATCATAGACTTTATAAATTATTGCTTCAAATGTTTTTCCTGCTCTTGAACGTCTTGATTGAGTATTACTTAAAGAGATTCTATATACATATGGAAATATACGTCCTGCATATTCTCCACATATTTTTATGATTTCATCTTTTAATTTTTCTCCAGTTAATTCAGTGATCTTATTCGTGAGTAATAGGTCTAAAATATGTTTGGGTGTATCAAGAACTTTATACAAATCTTGCATTAAAATAACATTAAACTCTACTTCATCTACTAAATATTCATTCCAAACAATTTCTCGTAGTTCTGCAATAGGTTCACTAACGTTTCCTTTTTTGATTTTTGGAAGTATTGTAGGGTTTTCTTTAAATACTTTATCTACAATTTCTTGAGAATTTCGGATATATTTTTTCCTATAAGACTTGATTAATTTGTCAAGTTCTTTTAACTCCGTTTGTGGAATTTCAATTATTGCAGGTATTTGGTTTTTATTACTCACTTAATATTTTCTTTTTTAAGATACAAAGATAATCAATTTTTGGGATTTGTCGGTTTTTTCGTCATTGCAAGTAACGGCTACAATAAGAACAGTAATGGTTTAAAATTCTCTTACTTTGAAGTTATAAAAGTAGCGAAATTTTTTGAATTTTTTCAATTCAAAAATAATATGGCAAAATTTAAATTTTTTTGCGAACTTCGTTTTACAAAACCAACTTCGAGTTAAGCAATTAGCCATTATTGTTTTTATTGATTGTTGCCAACCGTTTCTATTTCATTCCCAATTCTTTTTCCCATATCTTTTTTAAATCCAGATATTCAGTAATCGCAATATCATTATCAGGAAATTCAATTAATATTTCATCATCAAATTCTTGAATTTCCCATTTGTCAGTATTTGGATTAAAAACATATTCTTTTCGTTTATTCAGTTCTATTTTTAGAAATTCATTATCTATAAAATCGTTGTGAATTATTGCCTTAATTCTATCAAACTCTATTAATATTCCGTTTAGATTAATTGTTTTTCCCATTTAGAAAGTAATATTTTCGTGAATAAATGCTTGGATTTTTATGTTTTGATTTTCGTATTTCCCTGTGTCGATTGTTATATTAGTCAATTCACACTTTATGTTCCTTTTTTTTAACGCTTTTTTCCATTGATTTTTAATTGTTTCCAATTTGTATTCTAATTTTGTCGCTTTTAAAAGATTTTCATAATACTTTATGGAATTGATGTAAATTTTATCGTCTGGTAATTTTTCAATATAGTTAGCAAAAAGCACAAAAATAATTGCACTTTTTCTATTTGATTTTTGATTTTTTTTTACGTCGTCTATTAAACTTTTACTCCATTGAGAAATATTTTTCATTGATGAATGTGCTTTAAATTCAATTACACATTCAAGTTCTCCATTTTTATTAAGAATTGCTATGTCCGCTTTTGATTTATTATTTTCATCATTTTTATTTACCCATTCACGGCAAATTAATTTTTTATCTCCTATTTTTTTTTGAAATTCAAAAGCAATTTTATCTCTTAGTGGATTTTCAATTTTACTTGTTAGTGTTAAAAAAGCGAGTTCATTTTTTTGATAATTCCCCGAAATTGAGTTTATTATTTCGGTCAACATTTTCCCATATTCATTCATGACTTTCTGTTGGTTTTTATGGTTGGCAAC
>DOIV01000021.1 GCA_003511845.1 Flavobacteriaceae bacterium
GGTATAGCGAGCATCGCCCTCTACTTGTTCAATATTAACTATTCTGCCAACACTTTCAAATAATTCCTGTAAACATTACAATTACCTTTCATTTTCTGCCTAAATATCTAGAAAAAAGTTAGGTAACAACTCAATTTTTTCAGGAATATAAATATACACTTTAACCCTTTCAAAGTTGTTACATTGATTTAAACCACTTTTTTTATAAACTATCGTTTTAACTCACCTGCATTATGAAGTGCAAGTATTTGCTATACCTTTTATATCATTTATCATATATTCTATTTGTGGTTCTTGTACTAAGAACAAATCAAGTTCGTTTCCATCATGAAAACCTTGTATTTTTGATTTATACTTTTGTGCAATATCTATATTTTCAATTTCTTGTTTTCTAGCTTTACTAATTACCAAATACTCTAACTCTTTATCTATCCCTAAAAACTTTCTTTCAAGTAAGTTTGCAGCAATCCCCGTTGTGCTACTACCTGTAAAGGGATCTAATATCCACGCTCCTTTTTCAGTTGATGCTAAAATCAATCTTGTGAGCAAGGACAAAGGTTTTTGTGTCGGGTGTTTTTTACAACTTTTTTCCCATTGTGCAACAGCAGGTAGTCGCCAAACATCTTTCATTTGCTTGCCGTCATTCAATTGTTTCATTAATTCATAGTTAAAATAATGAGGTACTTTTGCTTCTTTTCTTGCCCAAATAACTTGCTCTGTTGAGTGCGTAAAATATCTACATGAAAAGTTAGGCGGAGGATTTGTTTTTTCCCAGGTAATTAAATTTAATATTTTAAAACCAAGTTCTGTCAGAATTTGACCTATACTAAAAATATTATGTGATGTTCCACTAATCCAAATTGTGGCGTTTGGCTTCATTTTATCTCTAACCAATGATAGCCATTTTTTATTGAATTTATTTAATTCCTCAAAGCCATGGGACTTGTCCCACTTACCCTTGTTAACACTTGTGATTTTACCATTTTTAATAGTTTGACCATCGTTCGATAAAAAATATGGAGGATCTGCAAAGACCATATCAAATTCAAATTCAAAATTAGGAAGTACCTCAAAAACATCCTCATTTAAAAGAGTAAAATTTTTATCTTGAGACTTAAAGTATGATTCAATCATTACACAAGTTCTTTTTTTACAATTTTCAGAAAATTACTTATTGACGTTAAATTATAAAGTTTAGGTATTGTATTAAATGCTTCTTTTAACTTGTTACTGGCAGAATGCCAACCCTGACCATCAGTAATCCAAACAAATTCAAATTCATCATATTTATTTATTTTGGGTGAAATATCTGTATATGATCTAGCTGTCTCATTTAATTTTGAGCCACCAACATTGTAGTAATTTACTTCTATAAGATATGTTTTTTTCTTTGTTTTAACTACAAAGTCAAATTGCTTTATGTCTTCTCCTAAACTTTTTAATTTAGTAAAAGTATCACTTTTAATTTCAGTTTCAAAAGGAATTTGATGCTTATTAAATATTGTGGCTATTAGTTTTTCCATACTTTTGCCACCTCTATTTTTTCTAGCATTTGTATCAAGTCCGACTTCAATTCCAAAAACATAATCGACTAAATTTTTTACACTTTTATTTTTGAATACTTCAGCCAACCCTGTTTCATTAATATATTCAATAATTTTATCTTCATTTTCAAAATAACTATTTAAAAGTACTACTTTACCATTTGAATCTATCACTTCTTTATTATCCCTAACGGCAATCAGTATTTTCAAAGCTGAAAAACAATTTTTATTTTCGCTATACAGTTGTTTCACTGCACATGAAATATCATCTTTCCCTATCAAATAATTAAGTTGGTTTAATTTCATTGAAATTTCATCAACTTTGTTCGAAATTTTATCGAAATCTACAAAAAAATCTAATGTTGAATTTGTTTTACTCAATTGCTCCATAAAATAATCAAATTGCATTACAAGCTCCTTGATTTGAAATTAATAACTCAGTCAATTGACCTCTTTTGCTTGGGTTGGAATTTATACTTCTTTTTGCCATTACTCTATTTATTTGGTATTCAGAAAATAAATCATCAAAAAAATCATCATTGGGATTTTTACATTTAACATCAGAATTACTTAAAATCCATTTAACTCCAGAAGAGTCCAATTTATCACAAAACTTTTTTAGTCTGATTTGCTCTTCGTCATTAAAATCTTTTTTTGTATAAGAATTAAAGCTAGATGTTTCTGACAAAGGCTTATAAGGAGGATCAAAGTAAAAGATAGTGTTTTCACTAGCATAACTAACCGTTTTCTCAAAATCTCCTGACAATATCTCAACCTTTTTTAATGATTCTGACATTAATAAAAGATTACCTTCATCGCAAATTTTCGGCTTTTTATAGCTACCAATTGGCACATTGAAACCATTTTTTTTATTCACTCTATACAAGCCATTAAAACAGGCTCTGTTTAAAAAAATAAATAATGCTGTTTGTATAATTGAGTTGGATGTTCGTGTATTAAAAAGCTCTCTTTTATTATAATAATACTTTTTTTTCTCTTCTTTTTTTTCTGTCAAAAAATGGTATTCGTTTTCATATGTTTTAAGAACTGGAATCAAGTCTACAACATTTAACTTTATTGTTTTATACGAATTTATTAAGTCTTCATTTATATCATTAATAACTGCTGACTTTAAATTAGGAAAATTATTTAAAACCCAAAACAGTACAGCACCACTTCCTACAAACGGCTCAACATAAGTAAATGTATCAGTCTTTTTGTATGGAAATTTGTTCTCAATATCACCTAATAGCTGTGTCTTCCCACCTGCCCACTTTAAAAATGGTTTTACCTTCTTCGGTT
>DOIV01000089.1:0-776 GCA_003511845.1 Flavobacteriaceae bacterium
ATCAACTGCGGAAGATATATCAAGAGATTCAATAAATTGTTCGATAAGATCTTTTTTATTTCGTAATTCTACACTTGAATCTATTGCTTTGTTAATATCTGTTAAAATTTCTTTATTCTTAGTGTGGTCTTTGTGATATTTTCTAATTAATTCTAGGATATAATCAATATTTATTTCAATTTGTTTAATAAGTTCCATTTCAAAAATCAGGTCATCATTAATATTTTCTTTTTCGCTATCTTTTCCTTTTCTGAATTCATTATATAAATCAATATATCTGCTATGATAATCTTGAATATCTCTTTCTGTTAGAATTTCATTTCCTTCAAATTCATCAAATGTTGTTAAGATATTACGTAATTTTAAAATTCCGCCATAGAGTTTAATAAAATCTTTTTTCATTTTTCCCCCAATAATCTGTTCTCCAATAGGGAATTTTTTTTGCAATTCTTCAATTAATATTTTATATCCTTTTACTTCTTTTTCTTCATTCTCATAGCCATTATAATATTCATCATATGTTTTTAGTAATACGATACCACTTGCTTCTTTATCTCCAAAAAGTGAAATTGATTCATTTGTAGCTTTTTCTAAGTTTCTAAAACAAACGATGTTTCCAAAAGTTTTTATGCTGTTTAAAATACGATTTGTTCTAGAAAATGCTTGAAGTAAACCATGTAATCTTAAGTTTTTATCAACCCATAATGTATTTAATGTTGTAGCATCAAACCCTGTTAAGAACATATTTACTACAATTAAAATATCTATTTCTCTGT
>DOIV01000089.1:1166-2802 GCA_003511845.1 Flavobacteriaceae bacterium
TATCATAAGAAGTTCCAAACATTTCATTATAATCTTTTATAGCATTTTCTAAAAAATCTCTTGAAGTGGCATCAAGTTTATTTGTGTCTTCAGGATTTTCGTCAATTGTTCCATCTGGCTCTTCTTCGTTTGGAGCATAACTAAAAATCGTTGCTACTTTTAGTTTTTTATCGCTTGGTAAGTCTTTTAATTGTTTTTGAAATTCTGTATAATATAATTTAGCGGCAGGGATTGATGAAACTGTAAATATTGAATTAAATCCTGCTAATCGCTTATCTTTTAGTTTATAATGACTATTTCTTTTAGTCTTTTGATCAAAATGTTCACGAATATATTGAACATTGTTTGCTATTCTTACAGGGTCTAAAAGAACTTTTTCTCTATCAATATCTTTTACTTTTTCGTCTTTAATATCTTCTTTTTCTCGAACTGTTGAAATATAATCTACTTTAAAAGGTAAAACATTTTTATCAGCAATAGCATCTACAATAGTATAAGTATGCAATTTGTCGCCAAAAGCTTGTTCTGTTGTTTTCAAATCTACTCTTCCACCAGATGAAGAATTAACTGCAAAAATAGGAGTTCCTGTAAACCCAAAAAGATGATATTTATTGAATGCTTTTGTAATTCTTGAATGCATTTCTCCGAATTGTGAACGATGACATTCATCAAAGATTAATACAATATGCCCATCAAAAATTTTATGCCCTTTATTTTTTTTAATAAATCTATCGAGTTTTTGAATGGTGGTTATAATAATACGAGCGTTTGTGTCTTCGAGCTGTTTTTGTAATTTTGCGGTGCTTGTGTTACTGTTAGCTGAACCCTTCTCAAACTTATCATATTCTTTCATTGTTTGATAGTCCAAATCTTTTCTATCAACAATAAATAAAACTTTATCAATATAAGATAGATTACTTGCGAGTTGTGCAGTTTTGAAACTGGTTAAGGTTTTTCCTGATCCGGTGGTGTGCCAAATATACCCGCCTGCTTTAACAGTTCCAAGTTTTTTGTAATTAGTACTTATTTCTATTTTGTTTAGTATTTTTTCAGTTGCAACTATTTGATAAGGTCGCATTACTAAAAGTTGTTTTTCTGTTGTGAATACGCAGTATTTTGTAAGAATGTTTAGAATTGTATGTTTTGCAAAAAATGTTTTTGAGAAATCCATTAAATCAGTTATTGGTTTATTGGTGTAATCCGCCCACCAACTTGTAAATTCAAAACTATTACTTGATTTTTTACCTTTCTTTTTTCTCCCATTTGTTAATTCTTTAATGTGTTCGTTTCTTGTTGTATTGCTATAATATTTCGTATGAGTTCCATTAGAAATAACGAATAATTGAACATATTCAAATAAACCGCTTGAAGCCCAAAAACTTTCTCTTTGATAACGATTAATTTGATTAAACGCTTCTTGTATTGCAACGCCTCGCCTTTTTAGTTCAATATGAATTAAAGGTAAACCATTTACTAAAACAGTTACATCATAACGATTAGCTCTTTGTCCTTTATCTGTTTCGTACTGGTTTATTACTTGTAAATTATTATTGTGTATATTCTTTTTATCTAATAAGTAAATGTTTTTTATTGTTTTATTGTCTCGTTTTAAATTTTTAATATAATCTTCTTGTAT
>DOIV01000089.1:3208-3384 GCA_003511845.1 Flavobacteriaceae bacterium
TAATTATTTAATTTTTCTAATTGTGTTCTAAGGTTTAAAATTAAATCTTCTTCCTTATTGATTTTAAGATATTCATAAGCTTGAGTTGTTAATTGTTTGATAAATTCTTTTTCAAGTTCTGCTTCACTTTGATAGTGTTCAGCTCGTTTTTTTGACGGAGTAAACTCTGCAACAAC
>DOIV01000089.1:3720-4892 GCA_003511845.1 Flavobacteriaceae bacterium
GTGCTTTCTGTGTTTTGTGCAACTAAATTTATTTTATTATTATTATCTGTCATCTTTATTATACCTTCCAATTATAGTCTCTAATAAAATTATTAAATGTTGTTTTAAATAAATCTTTGCTTTCATCAGATAACTCTTTATACTCCATTTCTACTAATTTACTATGACTATATAAATTTACAATTTTTGTAATTTCTTGTTTTTTATCTCCAGTTATACAATCATACCAATTATTATATCCTAAAAAATTAGCTGTTTTTTCTAATAAACTTCTAAATAAATTGAAATGATATTTTTGAATGTTTCCTGAATCAATTGCTTTTTTAATTTCATCTTTAATAAGTAAGTGATACCCAAAAGGAGAGTCATTTTTTTGTTTTTCAAGTTTTAATTTTGTTTCTTTTTTTGATAAAATATAAGGATAACTTTTAAATTTTCCATCTCTCCCAAAAGAATTAAAAAAAATATTGTAGAATAGGGCATGATGAGTTGTTACTAAAAATTTTAAACTATTTTTCCCATCCAATTTAATAAGTTTAATTAGTTCTATTGCTTGAGTAATAAGTTTAGTATCATCTATAGATGAAACTGGGTCATCAATTATGACATATTCTAATTCATTAAATAAATTCGTTGACCTGTAACTTTCTTCACTGATATTTAATTCATCAATAGCAGTTTCCAAAATTGTATAAAAAACAGACCATATAAACATACTTTCTTCTCCACTTGATATTTTAATATTTGTTCTGTCATTATCTGATGGAAAATAAAACGTAATTTCCCCAGTTTTTAAATTAAAAGAAGGCTCAATCTTAGTGTTTAAAATAGTTTGAAAATTATCTATTATTTTTGATTCTAATCCCTCATCTCCAATTAATTTTGATTCCCAAGAATTTGAATCAAAAAAAAGAATACATTGTTCATTATCCCATTTAAACAAATCTTCTAAAAATGCGTTATAACATAATACTTTATTATTGGTTAATTCATTTTCTTCATCTAATTTAATAAATTCGTTTGAGAGTCTTGTTTTCCCAGTTCCATTAAAAGCATAAATTACTGAAATCTTTTTTTTATTAGAATTTGAATTTGAATTTAAATTTTCTTTTATTTTATCAGCAACATCTTCAACTGAATCAAATTCACTCATTGTTTTTGACCTCATTAAA
>DOIV01000341.1 GCA_003511845.1 Flavobacteriaceae bacterium
CATACGAGATTTCACAGTGACTGGAGTTCAGACGTGTGCTCTTCCGACCTCATTACTGTTTTTATTTCTGCTTCTGTGGCGTATTTTTTCTTTTTGATAACATCTAATACTTGCGTAATAGGATCTATTTTTTTGTATTCTGAAACTTCATCTTTAGTTCTGTAATGTTGAGCATCACTCATTGAATGGCCTCTATAACGATAAGTTTTCATCTCTAAGAAAGTAGGGCCATTTCCTTTTCTAGCATGTTCTATAGCTTCATGCATAGCTTCTGCTACTTTTACAGGATTCATTCCGTTAACAGGTCTACTTGGCATCTCATATCCTAAGCCTAGTTTCCATATTTCATTATGGCTAGCAGTACGTTCAACAGAAGTTCCCATGGCATAACCATTATTTTCAACAATAAAAACTACAGGTAATTTCCAAAGCATTGCCATATTAAAAGTTTCATGTAAAGAACCTTGACGTGCAGCACCATCACCAAAATAAGTTAATGTAACGGCATCGTTACCTTTATATTTATCTCCAAAAGCAATACCAGCACCTAATGGTATTTGACCTCCAACAATACCATGACCACCATAAAAACGATGTTCTTTAGAAAAAATGTGCATTGAACCTCCCATTCCTTTTGATGTACCAGTAACTTTACCATACAATTCTGCCATAACACGCTTAGGGTCTACACCCATACCAATAGGTTGAACGTGATTACGATATGCAGTAATCATTTTATCTTTGGTTAAATCCATAGCATGTAAAGCACCTGCCAAAACAGCTTCTTGTCCGTTATATAAATGTAAAAAACCTCTTACTTTTTGTTGGATATAAACTGCGGCAAGTTTATCTTCAAACTTACGCCAAAACAGCATGTCTTTATACCAGTTTAGATACGTCTCTTTTGTTATTTTATTCATCTAATTATCCTAATAGATACAATTAACAACAAAAATACTATTTTAGTATTAGTATTGAAACAAAGATTGAAAATATTTACGAAAAGGTTATTTATTAGTGAAACTTTTTTTTAGACTAAAGACTAATCCATATAATCTTCAATAGGATTACAAGAACACACCAAATGTCTATCGCCATACGCATCATCAACTCTCCGTACGGGTGGCCAAAATTTATTTTCAGCAACATAGGGTAGTGGAAATGCTGCTTTTTGTCTTGAGTACGTATAGTTCCAATTATCTGTAGTTAGCATAGCTTGGGTATGTGGTGCATTTTTCAATACAGAATCTTTGCCTGCAACATATTCTTCAATTTCTGTTTTAATTTGAATCAAAGCATCACAAAATTTATCTAATTCTTGTTTACTTTCACTTTCTGTGGGTTCAATCATTATGGTGCCTGCAACGGGGAATGATACTGTTGGTGCGTGAAAACCATAATCCATCAGTCTTTTGGCAATATCAGTTACTTCAATACCTTTAGTTTTAAACTGTCTAAAATCGACAATCATTTCATGAGCAGCAAAACCTTTTTCTCCAGTGTATAAAATAGGATAGTATTTTTCTAACCTTGCTTTGATATAATTAGCATTTAAAATGGCATAAATGGTTGATTTTTTTAAGCCTTCTTCTCCTAACATTTTAATATAACTGTAAGAAATTAAATCTACCAAAGCTGAACCGTAAGGAGCTGCTGAAATAGCTGAAATAGGAGTTAAACCTCCCGTTTTTATCATAGGATTTGTAGGTAGAAATGGAGAGAGGTGCTGAGCAACGCAAATCGGACCAACTCCTGGCCCACCACCTCCATGTGGAATGGCAAAGGTTTTATGTAGGTTTAAGTGACAAACATCAGCACCAATGGTAGCAGGGTTTGTCAAGCCTACTTGTGCATTCATATTGGCACCATCCATATATACTTGTCCGCCATTATTATGAATAATTTCTGTAATTTCCATAATGGCAGATTCAAATACGCCATGAGTTGACGGATAAGTAACCATTAAAGCAGCTAAATTGTCTTTGTGAATTTCTGCTTTTTCTTTGAGATCAGCAACATCAATATTTCCATCTTCTGATGTTTTTGTAACGACAACTTTCATTCCTGCCATTACAGCAGAAGCAGGATTAGTACCATGTGCAGAAGCGGGTATCAAACAAATGTTACGATGTGATTCGTTATTCGATTTATGAAAAGCTCTAATACACATTAAACCAGCAAATTCGCCTTGTGCACCTGAATTTGGTTGTAAAGAAGTAGCGGAAAAACCTGTAATAATAGTTAAATCGTCTTCAAGGCCTTGTAACATTTCTTGATAGCCTTGGGCTTGGTCTATAGGTACAAACGGATGAATGCTATTCCAACTACTAGAACTCAATGCTAGCATTTCAGAAGCCGCATTAAGTTTCATAGTACATGAGCCTAATGAAATCATAGAATCGGTTAAAGAAATATCTTTACGTTCTAATCTTTTAATATAACGCATCATTTCAGTTTCTGAATGGTATTTTTTAAATACTTCATGTGTAAGAAAATCAGAAGTACGAACCAATCCTTTAGGAATGCTGATGCAAAGAGAGCAGTTATTCACTATAATTTCATCTTTATTTTCAGCTTCAGAAAGTACATTTATAATTGTATTTAA
>DOIV01000126.1 GCA_003511845.1 Flavobacteriaceae bacterium
TTTAATGACAAAAATAAGAATTAAATGTCTTTTTATAGGTGATTTTTGTTACATCTTTTGGGTACAAATATTCTATTCTTTAAATAGCGCAAAAGATAAAGTAATGACAAGTTCATCTATAACATCTGACTTTAGAAAATGGTTGGAATAATGATTCTTCTCTTGGTCTCTTTTTATAGAGAACAAACTAAATCTAATAAAAGTTAGTATTTTAAAATGAATAAACTCTGTCTATTGTCTAAAAGCAAAGCGGTCTTGCCTCTTTTTTATCTAGATTCTAATCATTCAATTTCAGTACCGCCATAAATGCCTCTTGAGGAATTTCTACATTCCCTACTTGACGCATTCGTTTTTTACCTTTTTTCTGCTTTTCTAAGAGTTTTCGTTTACGAGAAATATCACCACCATAACATTTGGCAGTAACATCTTTACGTAAAGCTTTTATGGTTTCACGAGAAATGATTTTTGCACCAATTGCTGCTTGAATAGGAATGTCAAATTGTTGACGCGGAATTAACTGACGTAGTTTTTCACACATTTTTTTACCAATACCATAAGCATTGTCAGCATGTAATAAAGCCGAAAGTGCATCTACAGCATCACCGTTCAATAAAATATCAACTTTTACAAGTTTTGATTCACGCATTCCGATAGGTGAGTAGTCAAACGAAGCATATCCTTTAGAAACAGTTTTTAATCGATCATAAAAATCAAAAACAATTTCTGCTAAAGGCATATCAAAAGTCAATTCTACTCTTTCGGTGGTTAGATACGTTTGATTGGTAATTTCACCACGTTTTTCAATACATAAACTCATCACATTACCCACAAAATCAGATTTTGTAATGATAGAAGCTTTGATATAAGGCTCTTCAACTCTGTTTAGTTTTGAAGGTTCTGGTAAATCTGAAGGGTTATTTACTAATAATATAGTGTCAGGATTTTTATTGGTATACGCATGATACGATACATTTGGTACGGTTGTAATAACCGTCATGTCAAACTCACGTTCTAAACGTTCTTGAATAATTTCTAAGTGTAACATCCCTAGAAATCCACATCTGAATCCGAAGCCTAAAGCCATTGAACTTTCAGGTTGAAAAACTAGTGAGGCATCGTTCAATTGTAATTTTTCCATAGAATTACGTAACTCTTCAAAATCGTCGTTTACTACAGGATAAATACCTGCAAAAACCATAGGTTTTACATCTTCAAAACCATCAATCTCTTTTGTTGTAGGGTTTTTAGCATCGGTAATGGTATCGCCAACTTTAATTTCTTTGGCTTCTTTTATTCCAGTAATTAAATAGCCAACATCACCAGCATTAACTTCTTTTTTAGGGACTTGATCCAACTTCAACGTACCTACTTCATCTGCAAAATAGGTTTTGTCAGTAGACATGAATTTGATGTGCTGTCCTTTTTTAATAGAACCATTAAATACTCTAAAATAAGTTTCTACACCACGATACGAATTGTAAACAGAATCGAAAATTAAGGCTTGTAAGGGTTCGTTCACGTCTCCTGTCGGAGCAGGAACTCTATCAATAATTGCACTTAATATATTTTCAATGCCAAACCCTGTTTTACCACTTGCGTGGATTACTTCTTCAGGGTCACAACCTAATAAATCAACAATGTCATCGGTCACTTCTTCAGGATTTGCACTAGGCAAATCGACTTTATTTAAAATCGGAATAATTTCTAAATCATTCTCTAAGGCTAAATATAGATTTGAAATGGTTTGAGCCTGTATACTTTGAGCGGCATCAACAATCAATAAGGCACCTTCACAGGAAGCTATAGACCGAGATACTTCATAAGAAAAATCAACATGACCAGGAGTGTCAATTAGGTTTAAAATATATTGTTCACCTTCAAATTCATAATCCATTTGAATGGCATGACTTTTTATGGTAATACCACGCTCACGCTCCAAATCCATTGAATCTAATAATTGAGCTTTAGATTCTCTTTCGGTTACGGTATTGGTAAAACCCAATAATCTATCCGCCAAAGTGCTTTTACCATGGTCTATATGGGCAATTATACAGAAGTTTCTTATATTTTTCATTCGTCGTTTTACATGCTGTCGTTGGGTGACAAAGATACTTAAATAATTATTGTAAAATTATGTACTTTTGAAAAGAGTTAACTCGTCAGTTCGAGTGATTTTATACCAATTTAAATATTTTATGCGACATTATATGTTTAAATTGGTATTAGACCTTAAGGATGAAAAATAATATAGAGAACATCTAAAATTATACTTATGGAATTCCGCAGGATAAAAAAACGAAGAAAACCAAATTATAGTAAATCACTACTACTAATTGTTGTGCTTTTACTATTTATCTATTTATGGTTTAATGTAGAGGGTTTGATGGAACGATTTTTTGGTAAATAAGATTATTATTTGTTGGTGGAAAACACCAACAATGGTTGAATTGTTTGAGATTCTTTACTCCTCCCGAATACTCGGGATTTGTTCTGAATGATATTTCATTATTTTTTAGGAAAATACTGAAACGGAATTGTCCATTCAGTAGTGTTTTCATCACCATAATCTTTTTTAATTTTTAAGGTGTTTTTTCCTATTGCTGTATTTGATAGGTTGATGTAACCAACGATACCAAACTGTTTTGTTTTTGGGTGATCATATTTTAGATAACCAACGGACACCTCTTCATCATTTAATAATATATGGTTGTATTTTTGATAGCTGTTTAAATAAAACAATCGTGCTTCTTTACGTTGTTCGGCTTTAGACTTATTTTCATCTTCTACATAAGTGCCACAAATCTTTTCCCGTAGTTTCTTTTCATGGCTAAAAATAGGAATGAATATTTTTAGATGGTTGGCTTGAATTACATCTGAAGTGATTTCAGGCGTCAATAAAAAATTTAGTTGTTCATTCTCTGTTTTATAGTAACCCGCATAGGTTTTGGTTTCATCAAAATAGACTTCTTGTTTTATCAAATATGGAATGTTGGTATTCAACACTTGATACACCGTTATGAAAATTCCTGGAAATAAGAATTGGATAATAAGATATGTTAGAGCTTTCTAGTATTT
>DOIV01000189.1:0-2663 GCA_003511845.1 Flavobacteriaceae bacterium
CAATAAAAAAGGGTAACTTCGTTTACTTGTACTGAACTAGTTTTAGCATTAAAACATATTCATGTATTTACAGTAAGCGTAATTCTCAAAAACCTTAACTTTACCAAAATGACTTATTAATGATAAAAATACCTGAAAATCAACAAAATTTACAAGGTTATAAGTTTATCGATCTCTTTGCAGGTATCGGTGGTTTTCATTATGCATTAAAATCATTTGGAGCTGAATGTGTTTTTGCTTCTGAAATAGACAAAAAGGCTCAAAACACTTACCATACAAATCATAAGCTCTTCCCATTTGGAGACATAACACAAATAAATGAAAAAGATATCCCTAAACATGACATACTCTGTGCAGGATTTCCTTGTCAAGCTTTTTCAATTTCTGGTAAACAAAAAGGCTTTGAAGATACGAGAGGTACTTTGTTTTTTGATATTGCAAGAATTGTGAATTTTCATAAACCAAAAATTCTATTCTTAGAAAATGTGAAGAATTTTGTCAAACACGACAATGGTAAAACTTTAAAAACAGTAATTGATACTCTTACTAACCTTGATTATACTGTTCAATACAACGTATTAAACACCAGTAGATTTGGCTTGCCACAAAACAGAGAAAGAGTTTATATTATTGCTTTTCACAATAATTACCTTATTAAAACAATTCCTTTTCCTGCTCCAAATCTAAGTTCTAAACTTGAAGATATTCTTGAAGAAAATCCACTTGATGGAAAAGTAATTGAAAGAGAAGACATTTCTTTTTATAAAGACTATAATCCTATTCAAAATATTTTTGGAAATGTAGATACCCCTAACAAACCTATACAAATAGGTAAGGTTAACAAAGGCGGTCAAGGAGAACGTATTTATCATCCGTTTGGGCATGCCATCACACTTTCTGCACATGGTGGCGGTGTTGGTTCTAAAACTGGACTCTATAAAATAAATAATAAAATACGAAAGTTGTCTCCGCGAGAATGTGCAAGAATTCAAGGTTTTCCTGAGCATTTTATAATGCATAAAAGCATTGCAGAAGCCCAAAAACAATTCGGTAACAGCGTTTCTATAAATGTACTGCAATACATAACTCATGAAATAATTAATACGATTCATTTAAATGAACAAAGAGCATAAAAAAGGGTCACAGACAGCGAAAGATGGCTTCCAGAACGAGAAAGACATAGTCAACAAGTTTAATAATTGGACAAATGACAAAGATGCACAATCTTGGTTAACAATAATGGAATATATATTAACTGATATTGATTATGTAAAAGCAATAGTTTTGTCAGGTTATAAAACTGATGTTCAAGTTCAAATTACAATAAAGTTAAAACAAGCAATAGACGTTGAAAATCTTCAAGTAAAATTAGTAAGTAATCCTAAAGGTTTTAACCAAGTAGACAAGAGATGGGTCGATAAATATGTTGAAATGTGGTCAATTCCTTCTGAAATCACAAATCTTCTTAAAAAATATACAGGCGAAATAAAGCCTAGTATTAAAAACCCAAAAGACCCAAGAAGAATGTTTATTAATGAATACAGTAAAGAGAATCAAAGTATTCTTCTCAATTGGTTAACCAAAAACAAAACATTAATGATAAATGACATTATTAAAGGTAGAGGTAAGTTTTCTGCTGAATGGATGCTAGTTGCCCAAAAGACAACTGAAAATGCTAGATGGGTTTTAAAACCCATCAATATTGTCCTAAATCATTTTGGTAATGGCGAAATACTAATTACCAAATTAGGAAATATTAAAATTGGAAACATTACAATGCAAAGAAAAGGTGGTGATAATGGAAGAAAAACAGCTCAAATGCTTCAGTTTAAAATAAACCCTGCTGAGTTGTTTGATCTTTAACACCCTATTTATTCCTTCTGATGCACTGTATAATTTCGCCATTTTTCAATGGCTAGTTGCATATCCTCAGGCATTTCAGAATCAAATTGCAGCCATTTTTTAGTAATAGGATGCTCAAAACCTAAGGTTTTGGCATGTAAGGCTTGTCGTGGCAATACTTTAAAACAATTGTCTACAAACTGCTTGTATTTGGTAAAGGTTGTACCTTTTAAAATGCGTTCACCTCCATAACGTTCATCATTAAACAAAGTATGTCCAATATGCTTAAAATGTGCTCTAATTTGATGAGTTCTGCCCGTTTCTAATTTACATTCTACCAAAGTTACATAACTAAACCGCTCTAATACTTTATAATGTGTTACAGCATGTTTGCCATAATCCTCTTCAGGGAAAACATCCATTTGCAATCGGTTTTTAAAGCTTCTACCAATATTACCTTCAATTGTACCTTCATCATCATCTAAATTACCCCAAACTAAGGCATAATATAATCTTTCAGTAGTTCTATCAAAAAATTGATTTGATAGATAGGTCATGGCATGCTCTGTTTTTGCAACCACTAACAACCCGCTTGTATCTTTATCAATTCTATGCACCAAACCTGGGCGTTCATTAGAATTTGTAGGTAAATTTTCGATATGATGAATCAAACCATTGACTAAAGTACCGCTGTAATTTCCATGACCGGGATGCACTACCATACCTGCGGGCTTATTGACCACCATCACCTGTTCATCTTCATAAACAATATTTAAAGGAATGTCTTCTGCAACCAATAAATTTTCATGTGGCGGATGTGA
>DOIV01000189.1:3068-3571 GCA_003511845.1 Flavobacteriaceae bacterium
GATTTTATGGCTTTTTGAATTTTATTACGTGTCGCATTTTCAATAAAGTTCATTAAAAATTTATCAACTCGCAAAGGTTCTTGTCCTTCTGAAGCTGTGAAATTATGATGTTCGTATAAATCGTCTTGATCAGACGCTAAGGCTTCATCAGTCATACCGTATATTTTTTATAAACTACCATCTCCTAATACAAGGTCAATCGTAGAATTTTTAGAAACTAAATCTCCTTTTTTCAATACTTTACCTTTATACTTCATTTTACGAACCACATTTTCACCAATGTCAGGTACAAATTGATACTTGCCAATTTTAAAACCTATAGATTTTAAATGTGTTTCTACTTGACGTTTGGTTTTATTTAATACATCTGGTATTGCAATTTTTCGATATCCTGACGGATTGGTAGTCAGATAAATTTTTCTATTTACTTTAACAAAATCACCAGCTTCTGGCACTTGAGTTATAATAGAATTAGGCGGATATTCAGGATTAAAACTAGCAGA
>DOIV01000137.1:0-3171 GCA_003511845.1 Flavobacteriaceae bacterium
GAGGCAGAGCCTAGGGGAATTATTTTCGATTAAACCCGTATTATGTATTAGAAAATTGTGATGAGGGTTCAAACCCAACGACCTTGGGACTTTTCTCGAGAGAAGCATAACACCGTTATGGTGAAAGAGAGAAAAGTAGCGTAGCGACCATGGTCTAAGGGTTTGAGAACGTAATAGGTTTGCTAATGCATAATGTGGGTTAAACCTACCTTACAAGAAATCAGGTTAAATTTTTGGGCTATCGCCCTGCGATTAAAAAATTATCGGAAATGAATTTCTTAATCCTTTATACATATCTAAATCAGCTCTTAAAGAACCAACGGCAAGTGAAGCTTTGATTCGTAACGGAATTTTATTTTTATCATCACTTACCCAAACTGTAATGCTTTCTTTTTCTTTAAAAACTCTACCTGCTTGTACTATAGGTCTAAATTTTACAGCTGCAACCTTCCCAAACTTTGTTTTAATTACTTCTCTACCTAATAATTTTAATTTAAAAGGATAATTTTTTTCGTCAAAAAACATAGTTAATGTAACAATATCACCCGTTTTCATTTTACTAATGTCTTTACTTCTTAGGTAATATAATGTTGAAATCATATCTTGAACCTCACCGTGGGTTGTATGATTACTTTGTTTATTATGTTTATGATCTTTAACGGTAGCTTTATTAGTTGCTTGATTGAAAATAATTTCTTTATTCTTTTTATATCCTCCTTCGTTTATTTTTCTAAGAAAACGATAAGGTAACATAGATTCTTTATAAAAATAAGATTGATAAATATCTTTCACATTAAAAAACCACCCTGTAACACCTGTTGTTTTTCCTTTACCAATAATATGAAAGGCTTCTTTACCTTTGTTTTTAGTTTCTGTTACTTTTAATGTGGCCGAACCAGCATTGAAGAAATTACTATAACTAACTCTATATTTTAAAACTTCACCTTTTTTAAAAGCTTTAGTTTGTGAAAATGTAAATGTTACTGTTAAAAGTAAAAGCAGAAGTAGTGTATGTTTTTTCATAATTTGGTTATTTATAACTTAAAATACAAATTCCGTTCCAAAAAATTATTTTACCTATTACATATACGTTTTAATTAAGATAATATTTTATATGAGGTCAAGTTTGTTAACCCCCAATTGTCTAATTCTTCTTTACTCCACAGTTCTGGGAAAAATATTCTCTTCTGATATTTAGGGTGCATATATTTCTGCCAATCACTGCCACCAGTCGCTTCGGTGTCTTCACCTTCGCTTAATAAATATTTACAAGCAGCATCATAATGATGCATTACCCAATTGACATTTACGGTATGGTCAAAATGACGCATGGCATTTATCAAACCAATATCTTCTTTTACTTCTTTTGGAAGGCTTTTATACTTGTCATATAAATTAATTTCGTTGTATTCTTTCATTAATCGTACCAGTTCTCCTTTATATTTATCTTCAAATTGCTTCAATAAATACGATTTCTCACCCGTTTTATGGTTTTTCCCAGCGGCTTGCCAATACATATTATCAAAGGCATGTTCATAAGGTGTATTGGTGTCTATGGTTGCTCTAAAACGAATATCTATAAGGTTGATAAGGTCAGTTGCACAGATTTCAATCATTCTGTATTGTGCCGATTGGAATCCGCTTGCTGGCGTTAAGGTATCTCTAAATTTCATATACTGAGCAACTTCCATGCCTTCGCCCATGACATCAAAAGAAGTGGAAAGCATATCAAAATACCTGCTTATTCTACCTAGTCTAGAGCTGAAAAATTTAGCTGTAAGGTTTTCATGATGTGAAATTTGCTGCATTTCCCATAAAATCATTTTAAAAATAAGTTCATTGATTTGATGATATATTAAAAAAATCATTTCATCAGGAAAAACAGTGCGTTGTACTTGAAGGTTTAATAGGGCATCGGTTTGAATAAAGTCCCAATAACGCATAGGTTTGCTATATAACAATCCGTCAAGATGTGTTTCTAAATCTTGGTCTATTGCATCGTATTTATCTTGCAATAGCTTAATTTTTTGTTCTATATTCTTATCCATAATTTTTTAATTTCAATTAGAATTATTATTAGAGATTCTTCACTTCGTTGCTCTACGTTCTGAATGACATTTTACTATAAATGATTGTATTTATTAAACTCAACACAGCTCTAATCTTTCTCTTCCGACGCTTCGGGAAGGGAATAACTGTGTGTGTTCTCTATTTTTAAAATTGTTTTAGTATTTTTTGTAACTTTAAATCTGTCATCTAGTCGATGGTTTACAATCCATATAATTTTATCATCAGAACAAAGTAACCAAGTGGTTTCTTTTTGAAGTAATGAAAATTTTTCGTCTTTAAAATACTTGCTTACTTTTTTCTTGCCTTGCATCCCTAAAGGATAAAAATAATCGCCTGTTTTCCATTTACGAAGCACTAAAGGCCAAATAAGCTTGCTTTTATCAATAAAAATGGTGTTTAAATGGCTGATTACATGATTGTCTTTTAATTCTGAGATTCTTAATTTGATGTTATTAGCTTCAATTACGGTCATATTTTTGCCAATAATAAACTCTAAATTTTCCTTATCGGATAAATTTTTTGATACTATTAAAACACCTCTATTTTTTAATAAGCGATGTGTTTTACTAAATACTTCCTTCCCTGATTGTGCTTCCAATAAATTGGCAACATCTTTCCAAGCAGTAAAGCCGTATTCTTTTAAAATTTCATACAAATAGACTTTAGGATGTTTTAGTTTTTTAAGCTCGTCCATTTTCAGTTGAATCTCTTTGTTTTTTGTGGTAATTACAATCTTTTCTTTTGCATTAACAACAGTTTCATCAATGAGTTGACGCGATTCTTTTAAGTGCTGTGTTGTTTTTAAAAATGCTTCTAAAAAATTAGGATTTATTTCTTTTAAAATCGGAATAATTTGATGTCTAATTTTATTTCTTAAATACTTAGTTTCTGCATTGCTGGCATCTTCTCGCCAAGTCAAATTATGCGTTTTTGCATAGTGCTCAATCTCTTTTCTAGTAAAAGGCAGTAAAGGTCTTAATAGCTTATCATTCTTTTCAGGGATACCTGTCAAACCGTCTAAACCCGTACCTCTACTTAAATTAATGATAAAAGTTTCTAGACTGTCATCAGCATGATGTGCGGTTAAAATATAATCAAAAT
>DOIV01000137.1:3558-7042 GCA_003511845.1 Flavobacteriaceae bacterium
ATGGATAATTTTTCTTGCTTTGCAAATTTTTCAGTATCAAATTTTTTGATAAAAAAAGGTGTTTTTAAACTTTTAGCTAAGGTATTTACAAAAGCTTCGTCTTGCTCTGAAGCCTCGCCTCTTAATTGAAAATTACAATGGGCTAAAGTCACATTACAATCAAGTTTAATAAGCAAATGTGCCAATACCACACTATCTAGTCCACCAGAAATGGCAAGTAATAAGTTTTTACTTTTTAAGTCAGTAAAATTTGTAATTATATGTTGTGAAAATTGTACAAACAAAACGTTGTAAAGATACTGTTTTGTTTAATCTCTCATAATTTTCAAAACAAAAAAATCCTCATTAAATTTAATGAGGATTTTTAAAAAATTATTTTTTTAACCAACTTTGCGAAGTCAGGGGACTTCTTAGTTTAGCCCCCAATAAGTTCGGAGTGATATTTTAAATTTCAAAACAATACATTTGAGATATGAAATACAAGAAATGGAGTTTAGACCAGAAGTTAGAAATACTATCGGTTTCAGAAGAGATAGGAATCGTGGAATCCTGCCGTAAGTATGGGTTAAGCACGGGTACTTTTTATAGTTGGAAGAAGAAATTTGAGCACCAGGGTGAAGCAGGTTTAAAAGTTACATACAATACTAAGAGTAAAGAACTTAAGGCTGCAGAAGAGGAGAATCGTATTCTTCGTAAATTACTTAGTGACAGAGAGATTGAGTTGGAAGTTCAGCGAGAACTTTTAAAAAAAAAGTTTGGGACATCCGATCCAAGAAAGATTTAGTAGACCGTACTTATGAAAGAACTAAATGCAGTAAAACTAAAATTATTAAGATGGTTGGTATGGTAGAAAGTAGTTATTACAGGAAGCTTAGTGGTGATAAATCATTTGTATTAGATATTGAAGACAAAAGAATTTAGGGGAGAGTTAATTAAAATTTGTGTGGGTCAAGTATTACGTATTCCAGTATTAAAATTGTAATAGTTTTGCATAAAACAGATAAAAAAAAGCCTCCAAATGGAAGCGTTTTTATTTATAAATGAAAACGAAGTCCTAATGAAATGTTGTGCTGTTCTACATCAGCATTTTTAAAAATTGGATTTAAATCGTATTTTAAATATAGCATCGTATTATCATAACCTGCATAAAAACTTAATCCATAAATTAAATTACTTGTATTATAATCACGTTTGATTTTATCTTTAATTTTTTTATTATCAATTTTATATTTTAATTTTTGGCGTGTACTTAAATTGAAACCAGCGTAGCCTCCAAACCCAAATTTAAATTGTTTATGTGTAGAATAACGAATAGTGTGTTCTGTTTTTTTAACTTTAGATGATCCTATTTCAAAATGAATAGGAAACACTAAATTATCCATTCTAAGTTTAGATTTTTTTAAATCATATTCAAAATTTTGGAGCTCAGTTTTATTACCAATTGCCACAAAATATTGATTGTCTTTTGGTTTAAGTCCGTTAAATTGAAAAGACAAACCATAATTTATTCGTAAAAAATTTGAATTTTTAAACACTCTTGTTCTCCATGCCCATCCTAATTCAAAAAAGCGACTTCCTCCAATTTGATATGGAGAATCATCAAAAGACTGATTGTCAATTAAAGCATTATTCAACCCAAATGTAATAATTAAATCAGATTGGGTTCTGTAATCGTATTTTATTTTTTTTGGAGAATTATCTTGAATTTTAATTCCAAAAATATAATCATTATCTTCTTTTGCTCCTATACCTATTACAATTTTTGAAAGCTTAATGGTACCATTTTCTTTTCCTAAAGTGTCTATCCCATTTCTTTCTATAAGAGCAATTTTATTTTCAATAATAATTGTCTTATTTTCAATATTCAAGGCATGTTTATTGGCAACTTGTCTTTTTAAATTTTTTGCTTCTTCATCGTTAATTTCTTTACTTTCTAAACGTTTGTTTATGATCTTAACTTCTTTTTTTAAAGCTTCTTTTTCCTCAAAAACTGCTTGCTCTTTATGGTTCTTTAAGATTTCAATCTTTGATTTACCTTCTTCTTGTGCAGATAGGTTTTGTACTCCTAACAAAATGAGCATTACCAATAAATGTATCATAATTTTCATAATAATTGAATTTATTTTAATGATTATTAATTCCTTTCAGCTAAAGCATTTCTTGCTTCTAATACTCCTTCTTTTAATAGTTCAAAAAGCTGTTCTTTCAATGATTGGTCAAGTTCACTTTCAATTTCATTAAGTAAGGCTATTGCATCAACCGATTTATTTTGACGAAAGAGTTTTTGATTTAACAGTTCGTTTTGAGCTTGCTTAATTAGAGAGTCTACCTCTATATCTGTTAGTTTTTCAGCATTCTGCTCCATCTTTGTCATCACAGCTATAACTTCTGTTAGCTTTGTATTTATCAATTCTTCTGTGCTAACAAGGTTTTTATCATTTTTATTCTCTTTTACAACACTTTCAATAGGTTGTGTTTTACTATTAATAGTAATGATTGCAGTAGTTTCTACCCCTTGAGTCTTTTTTAAATTACTTGATACTACTTTTTCATTATTTACAGTATTGGTACTCGTAAGTGTTTCTTTTGCTGTTTCAAAAACAGTATCAGTTTTTAAGTGGTTTATTTCAACACTATCTTTTTGTGAATCGACTATAATTTCTTCATTTTTGATTTTTTTATCAGAATTATAATAGATGGTTGTCACAATCAATAGACCAATGAAACTTGCTGCAATACCAAGCCATAAATACTTTTTAGTCTTAGGTTTTTCTTTTATACCTAACTGATTCGCAATTTTTTGCCATGCATCTTCGGATGGTTTAATTTTACGTTGATTCAATTGGTCTTTTATATGTTGTTCAAATTTATTTGGTTCCATAACCGATAATTTTTTGTTGCTTTAATTTTTCTTTAAGACTTTTTCTTGCTTTAGATAATTGTGATTTTGAAGTACTTTCTGAAATGTCTAACATTTCTGCAATTTCTTGATGTTTGTAGCCTTCAACAGTGTATAGTATAAAAACCGTTCTATATCCAGTTGGTAAAGCATCAATTAACAGCTGTATATGTGCGACATCTAATTCAGATGATTGTATGCTGTTTAGTGTATTATTATTTTCAAAAAGATCATCATCATAGACTACAAATTGTTGTTTTCTGAGGTAAGATATACACTCTCTGACCATTATTTTTCTTACCCAGCCTTCAAAACTACCTTCGTTTTTAAACGTTTTTAAAAATTTAAAAACTTTTACAAACCCATTTACCATTACATCTTCTGCAAACTGTAAATCTTTAATATACTGCCTACAGACACTCAACATTTTAGGCGAATATTTCTTATACAGCTGAAGCTGAGCTTGCCTATCTGCTAATACAGCTTGATTAATCAATTGTATTTCGTTGCTATTTAATGAAATGATTTTCAATGGTTTTTGTTTCTATTAATATAGACGAGATGGATGTTAAAATAGTTGCCTGA
>DOIV01000321.1:0-1416 GCA_003511845.1 Flavobacteriaceae bacterium
GGAAATAACAAAGCTTTAGTATTTGAAATAATTTTTTCTACCTCATTCCACTCTAAAACACCCATGAATGTAATATTATTTTTAGATTTTTTTTTCAACTTTTCTTTTTCAGAACCATCTCCTATTATAATTAATTTTTTACCATTTTTATTAAATGTATCAACCAATAAATCGATTTTTTTATAAGGTGTTATTGCTCCAAAACTCAGGTAATATTCCTTACTACTCTCTGCTAAAGGTTTTGTAAATAAATCATCCGAAATTGGTGGATAAACAACACTTGAGTCTTTTTTATAATATTTTTTTACTCGATTAGCAACATTTACGGAGTTAGATAAATACAAATTTACATTATCTACTGTTGATTTATCCCAAACCTGTAAACGTTTTAAGAAATGTTTCAAAAAAGGTCTTAGAATTGGGCTTACAGATTTGATATATTCATCTTGATGGCTCCAGCAATATCGCATCGGTGAATGTATATAGCTAATATGTGGTGTATTATCATTTATATGGATTCCTTTAGCTGGCCCTGATTCAGAAGAAATAATTAAATCATATTTCTTTTCTAAATTTAATGATTTTATTCCTAGAGGATATAACGGAAATATTTTTTGATAATGCTTTCTTAAAAAGGGTTTGTTTAAAATTGAAGTATATATTTTATGATTGTCTAAATATTCACCATAGTTATTTCTATCATAAAATAAAGTGTAGATATCTGCATCAGGATACAGTTTTAAAATAGACTCAACTACTTTTTCTCCACCTCTTCTCGTGATAAACCAGTAATGAATTAAAGCGACTTTCATTAAAACACATTATTATTTCTAAATGCAAAAATAGAACTAAAAAAACTGAAAAATAAAATACCATCATGTCTACTTAAAACATTTTCAGTAAATAATGAGATTATTAACAATAAAGATAATAACATGTATAGACTATTTGAAGTTTGATAAGAAATATAAATAGGTAAAGCCAAGCTAATTAAAAATAATAATAAGCCAATTAACCCATTTGACAATAAAAAATGTAAGTATTGATTGTGTGAATTGTAATTAAAAGTTTGATAAACATCGCTTTTTATTTTTTCTTTATAACAGTTTTGAAGTTTGTTGTCGACATCACCAATACCATAACCAACTATCCATGAATTTTTTATCAAATCAACTGCACAATAATAAATTCCTGTTCTAATTTGTTCGCTCGTCATATCTTTATGTTCGATATCATAATTCCCTTCGGGTAAGGTGAAATTATATGTAGCAACCTTCTTTGTTATAACAACTCCTAAAATAATACTACCTATTAAAAAGGCACCTATTAAAACGGCTCTTTTTTTTATGATTTTTAATAGAAAAGTAATTGTTACTAATAAAATTGTAGTAATTAAAGGTAATCTAGCACCGATAA
>DOIV01000321.1:1817-3740 GCA_003511845.1 Flavobacteriaceae bacterium
AATTGCTTTTTTAATTTTTGAAAATAAAATAAAGACACCAAATGCTATCCATAAAGAATAGTAAGTGCCATGTACGCCTATTAGTGCTTCAAATGCATTTCTATATTCCCAACTAGAATTAGTGTTGTTATTTACAGCTAAATAAATATGACTAAAAACTAAACCTAAAAGAAGTGAAAAAACATATAAATAAAAAACTCTTTCTAGGTGAGTCTTCTTTAATTTCCCTTTTCTAAAGATTCCGAAAATTAATGGAAACACAAGGAATGGGAGGGCTCGAATTATATATTTAAACCCTTCTTTTAAATTTTCACTATAGGGTAAACCTATCACATATAATATAAAGACAGTTGATAAAATAACAACTTTAATACGTGTATTTTTGGGTATTTTATTTTTGTCTGTTAATAAATATAATAGCAATGAACTTATAAAAAGAAGTATCATGATTACACTTTCTATTCCTCTTGGTAGTATTGGGAATAATGCAAGAGTATATATTAAAAAATACCAGAATTTATCGATATTACTATTTAATAATTTCATTCATTATTGTTAATTACCCCTTTAAATAGTTTAATATGCTCTTTTGAACTTGTATCCCAAGAAAATTTTTTTATTTGATTAAACCCTTTCTCAATATGTTCATTTTTTAGTTTTGAATTATTTAAAACTAGTTCTATTTTTTTTTGTAATTCCGTACTGTTACTAGGGTTGAAATAAATTGATGCATCTCCTCCAACTTCGGTTAAACTTGCGGCATTTGAACTTATAACAGGAGTGCCTGAAGCCATTGATTCTAAAATTGGTAAACCGAAACCCTCATAAATAGACGGGAAAACAAATAATTTTGCTTGTTTATAAATTAAAGGAATTTTTTCATCATCTAAATAGCCTGTAAAAAAAACATGATCTGTTAGATTGTACTTTTCAATATACTTAAAAACTTCTTTGTCAGAGTTAATAAATCCATTTTCACGCCCTAAAACCACTAATTTATAAGTTAGCCTAGTTTTTTTAGAAAGATTATTATAGGCTTTTAAAAGTATGATTAAATTTTTATGTGGCTTTATGTTTCCAACAAATAAAATATAATTTTCAGGCAATTTTTTATCAATATTAACTTTATTATTCTTTGAAAAAGCACTGTTTACGCCACAATATATTACTTTAACCTTTTCTTTAACTGCATTGGTGTAATTTAACAATTCAGATTTTGAAAAATTAGAAACAGTGATAAGCACACTACTTTTTTTTACAGCATTACGGTATAATATTTTAGCATATTGATATTTTAATGAAAACCGATTGGTATTTATTGCTAAATGATTCAAATCATGTATTGTACAAATAATTTTAGTAGCTTTTATAGGAAATAGTGGGGCATTGAAATGCGGACACCAAAAAAGTGTTGATTTAGGCACAATAAAAGGGAGTATTATTTGTTCTTTAATTGAATAAATTTTTGCATCAAAATTTATAATTTCACAGTCTTTAGACCATTTAAATACGGATAGTTCTTCCTTTACCCCTAATAAGGTTAAATGAAATTTTTTGGCTATTTCAGGAAGAATATTTTTTAAATAGGTGCCTATCCCAGAACTATTTATCATTCTAGCATCAACAACTAAACTATCCTTTTTCATAAACAGGAGATTTTTCTGATAAAGATATTAGTATTCCTAATAATATCCATGGATATAAAAAATAAATTTGAACTCCGAACATAAACATAAATATAAACATAAACATAAATATTTCTAAGCCTCTTCCGTTAAGTTTTAGCTTCTTGTAAAAGAGATAGATTATTCTTAAAAAAAGTAATAAAACGACAAGTCCTCCATCTACTAACAATTGAATAATACCACCATAGCCATGTGCATCGGTTTTACCTATTGGACTAGAAGGTATAAAACCTAAATA
>DOIV01000321.1:4138-11374 GCA_003511845.1 Flavobacteriaceae bacterium
AACCATTTCTGGAAAAATAAAAAGACCAGCAATCCTTCCCATTACAAGGTTAATATCGGTTGGCCGTAATGCAACTTCTCTTTGGATATTATTGATGTCATCAATATAAAAACCTGCTAATTTTACAAAAAGAAGAAAAGAAATAATACCTCCTATTACAAGAATAATAATATTTAGCTGGCGTAATTTTCTGTACATCATTTTATGATATAATAATACAAACCACACTAGCAATAACATAATACCAGCCTTTGATTTTGCAAAGAAAATAATTGTGATTAGAATAATTACTCTGAAAAAAAGGTTGTAATTACTTTTATAAAAAAATGACAAAACAAAAGTAAATGCAAGCATTAGTCCATAAGGACCACCTTCAGAAAACCACCCTCTTAACCTATCTCCCCAATAAACAGTTCTAGTTTCTATAAACCCATTCAAATGAAGAAAGTATATTAGAAGGTTTAATAATAGTAAGTAAAAGCTAAAAAGAAAGAGTTGCTTAATAAAAGAAAGAGTTTCATCGTATGATTTATTTTTAAAAAACTGATGTGTCAAAGCTGTCAAATTTACACATGCTATAAGTTCTAAAAACCTGCCAATAGTAATAAAATAAGGTTTTTTTAAAATCGACACTTCTTGTAATAAATAAAATTCTCTAAAAGGATTGAACGCAATAGAAATTAAAAACCAAAAAATAAAAAGACTCAAAAAAAGTAACACCCATTTATTTATACTTTTATAATATAGAAATGGAGTTAAAAGTAGCAGTAAAATTTCAGCAACCTTTATTACATTAATTTTGATTTCAGTAAATTGAATACAAAAAACAACGAAAACTATGAAAAGAATATTTTTAAGACTATATATTCTACTACTATTCATAATTTAAAAATAAAAGACTTCTATATTTAATATGTTTTATTACCTAAAAAAGGTAAATATACTGATAAAACTTTTAATTTTTTATAGATGTATACAATTGCAAAAATATTTGTTAATACTATAGAAAATCCTGTAGCTATGGCAGCTCCTAACATACCATACTTAGGAATTAAAAGCATATTAAACACTAAATTTAATACTGCAGTAACTGTAGTTATTTTTCCAAAAAACTTCTGATGTCCTGTCATATTTAATATAATATCTACCAACCCTGTTATTGCAAAAAAAAATTGAGATATTGATAATAATATAAGTGCATAAAGCCCTTTTAAATAATCAGTTCCAAAAAATAATAAAATTTTAGTTGAAAATAATAAAATACTTATCAAAATTGGAAGTGTTATGAAAAAAATTAATTTTGATGATGTTTTAATAATATTTTTGAATTCTTTTACTTTTTTTTCAGAATATAACTTTGATATTTTTGGTCCAATAACTGTCCCAAAAGCAATGACAAAAATTGCATTGATACTTGCTATTTGAGTAATGATTCTATAAATACCTACATTTTTACTAGTATCGAAAAATCCCAACATTAATATATCTATAGAAAATATAATATATATCATTGATGAGCTTAACATCATAGGAAAGCTAGTAGATATAAGCTTTTTAATTGATGTTTTATTTAGGACACTGTCACGTCTTAAAGGGAATGCATAGTACGTAGATAGTATAAATGAAATTAAAATACTTACAAGATAGGAAATCATTAAAAACACTTCATCCTTACTGTAGAAATGATATACTACTAGTATAGCTAAAAATAGTAATAAGCTATTTAAAAAAGAGCTAAGAATTGAAAAGAGTAGAAACCGTCCTTGTCCTTTAAAAAGGTTGCTATTGTAATTTAAAAAAACTGCAGCAATGAAGAGAAAAGGAAATATAGTTAAATATTTTTCAAGTTCAATATCTTTAAATATATAAAGGGCAATCCATTTTTTTTTTAAAAAGATAAATACAGATATAATAATTGAACTAAATAATATAATAAGGTATGATTTGTTAAAAAAATCACTTTTAAAGACACCTTCATTATAGTGGTTAGTATTGGATGATAGTTTAATCGCTAATGTGTTTAAGCCTAATGTAGCAATTATAATTAAAATTAAAATTAATGATTTTATTATTGAATACCGTCCATAGACTTCTGGGCCATAATATTTTGAAATAAAAATAGAAATAAAATAAACAAGAACTAGGTTTAAAGCATAAAACAAAAAAACAATACTACCTTTTTTTATTATATCTTGTAGTTGTTGGTCACTTATTTTTAGAGATTTAAACATTTAAAAATTATTGTTTTAGAACTCTATTTGTACTCCTTTAAGTATTTATTCAGTCGATTCAATAATATAAATAGTAACATTACTAAACCAGAACCAACCCCTAAAATGAATGTCCATTTTTTTAGTATATCTCTTTCTTTTTCACCAATATTACTAAAAGATGATACTACATTTATAATTTCAGTAGTTTTAGATTTCACTGTATTGTTAGTAATTAACTCTTTGTTTAACTCTAAGCTTTCTTTAAATAGTTCTATTTCACTTGTTTTTTTCGCACCTTCAGCTAAGGTAATACTAGTACCCATTTTTTGAGTTTGAGCTTCAGTAATCATTACTTTATTATAGATTTTTCTAAGTGTATCTACTTCTTGTAACGACTTTAATAATACTTTTTCGTTTTGCAATAAATTTTCATCATTAATCTTCTTTTGGTTTTTAAAATAGGAATTATTTTCAACAGAATTAATAATTGGCACACTTAATTTTTTAAAAACAGTATTGCTTAACGATTTAACTTTTATAATATGATAATTATAATCAAAATCTGTAAATGCCTCATAAAATTCCCTTCTATTAATGTGTTTTACCAATGTACTATCTATTTCTTGAGCAAACTCATTATACAATTCATATTTTTCATTTTTATTCTTAATGGGTTCTATATAAAAACCTTTTAGTTTAGATGCTTCACCAACAGAAATTTGTAGTGCTTCTGCTAATAAAACCGAATCTTTTTGTTTTACTAATTCATGGTAATAATTGATGTTGTTATACAATTGTTGGGTACTTTTAAAATTTGGTTCTACAATCATTGTAGATGAAAATTGTTTAGGTTGAGTCAAATCTAAAAACAAGCCAGCAAGAGCTCCAATAAATATTGCTAACCCTAATTTTAAAGCGTTATTTCTTACAAAGACTAACCCTAAAATTATATAATGAAATATTCCATTAAAAAATCGACCAATAGCATTAAAAAGGTTTTGAAACCCTTTACCAATAATTTTGAATAAACTTCCTAAATCTACTTCTCCGTCTTGAGGTATGTTTTGTTGAGACATCTTTAACTATACTTTAGTTTAACTTAAAAAAATTTGTTCTAATATTTTTTGAGTAATTATATATGTGGGTCTAACTCCTGTTGTACCTAAACCTCCAGAAGCCAATGTGCCTCCTGTTTCTAAAGGATTATCAGATGCATAATAGGCATATCTTACTTTTACATTTTCTGATATATTTCCTCTAATTTTTGATGCAGATTGAATTGCTTTTTGATAATGTACTCCTTCCATTTCTAAACCAATTGCCTTCCAAGTTGAATTGTAAAAAAATTCTAATAACGCTTTGTTTTGTAATGAGGTCCCTAGAACCGTAACCATTGTACCTTCATAAACATCCATACCATAGCCTTCTAAGTCTTCTTTTTTTAATTCGTTTGTAAACGGATAATTATCTGCCGTACCTTCAAAAATATGAGCAGACGGAATCATGATATCACCCTTTCCGCCTTCTAAAATACCAGCTTTACCCATAATAGAAACCGATTCAACATTTAAATGATATATGTTGTTATTTTCACAAACATAAGGTTTCAATAATTCATCTAAAGTTTCAAAGGCCTGTTCACCAAAGGCATAATCCATTACAATAATGACTGGTTTATTGTCAGCTGTTTTTTCTTTTAAAGTGTAATTTGATTTACTAAAATCTATTTTAGCGGTGTCAATAATTTGGACATTAATATTGGTTCTAGAAGCATCTTTAACATAAGTCAAGCCTATTTTTGAGGCTTTTTGCTTTACTTTTTTACGTAAAGGTTTATTATCTTTATCACTAAGTACTTCAAATAAAGCAATGTCTTTGTGTTCTTTTGCTTCTTTAGTTAAAATTATTGGAGCATAAATTGAGTTCATCACGCTATGCATGTTTGCACTGATTATATGAATAGATCTATTTAATAGTTTTTTATCATCTAAAACCTTTTTTATAGTGGTTGCCCATTTATCACCATAAATATGATGCCCTATACGCTCACGTAATGCGGCACTAAATACGATGGTTCTTTTTTTATTTAAGAGGGTTTCATTTAGAGCCAGTTTGGCCATCCAATAAATACAATGAAAGAATTTATTCGGATTTCCATATTCAGAAAAACTATCTGCTGTCTTTTTTACTTCTTTAAAAGTTCTCCCTAAAATATTTGCTAGATGTGTTAAAACCACATCTCTTTCATTACTAGAAAGTTTTTTATTATGAAGTACAATATCTTCTAAATAATTCCATTCTCGTATAGTTGTTCCGTCCTCATCAACAAGAATATTATTTTTAATTTTATGAGATTCAATAAATAAAAAAGTCAAATGCGTCAATACATCATAAATATCAGAACGCCCTCGGGTAATTTCAATATTCATTTGATCTTTATCAATTCTGTAGCAATTTCTACGTCTTTTGTCGGGAATTATTGGTTTAAAATGTGATTCACTATAGCCTTCATCTGAAGTAAGGTTGATAAATTGACATTCTTCAATACCTTTAGGAAGCCTTTCAATAATATAAAGTAAACCATCTAGCTCTATCCTTTCTTCGGCAATTGAGCCATAAATTTCAGGTCTTAAGAGCAATAAAGACTCTCTTAATGTTTCCCCAGAAATTCCCATTGGCTTATAGAACCCTCTATTGAACAAATGTCGCATTGCAGTATACATGCGTTCAATTGCATTTGAAGACTCTTGAGATTTGGTAGGTTTTAATGTGTTCATTAATAATAAAAATTTTGAACAAAGATACCAAAATACTCAGTAATAAGTTACTTTAAAATATTTTGATACTTGGTTTCGTCCTTTAAAATAGTTAAAGCTTCAATAATTGATTTATCTTGATTTACTTTATGGATGTATTCTCCTTTTTTATAATAGTAACGCCTAACAATTTCATTGGTTAATGCTTCCTTAATTTCAGATTCGTTTTGAGCCAATTCTTTGATTTTTTCAGTATTAATTTTTGTGGCTAAATTTTGAAACTCCGTATTTATTTTAGAATCTAAACCTTCTTTTTGTGTTGTTTTTAAAAGATTATCCAATTCAAAATCAGTTGCTGTTTTAAAAGCCCTTTTATTGGTGCTTAAATACGTGATAAATTTCTGATAATCTACATCACTAAGTTTAAACTCTTCTGGACTACTAATCGTTTTGTTTTGTCTATAAAATATAGTTGCATAATTAAAAATAGCATCAGATTTTAATAAGGCATCAGTTGTAATTGTTCTTTCAGATTTTGTTAATTTGATATCTGGTTCTATACCACCACCACCGTAAACTTTTCTTCCGTTTTTGGTTGTAAAAACATTTCTTTTATGATCAGAAAACTTAGGCACTTCGCCATTATCATTTGTATGTGTGTAATCAAGTTCTTGAATACATCTACCGCTAGGTGTATAGTATTTTGCTATGGTTAATTTCAATTGTGTACCGTAAGTTAATTTTCTGTATCGTTGTACCAACCCTTTACCAAAAGAGCGTTCTCCAACAATTACAGCTCTATCTAAATCTTGTAATGAACCAGCTACAATTTCAGAAGCTGAAGCTGAATATTGATTGATTAAAACTACAATAGGAATGTCTAAATCTATAGGTTCTCTCTTTGTTTTATAAGTGTCACTCCATTTTTTTACCTTTGCTTTAGTCGTTACCACAATTTCTTCTTTTGGAATAAAAAAGTTAGTAATTTCAACAGCTTCGTTTAGTAAACCACCAGGATTTCCTCGCACATCTAAAACCAATTTTTTCATGCCTTGAGCTTTCAAATCTTCAAAAGCTTCTTTTACTTTCGCTGAGCCTTGGGCAGTAAATTTTATAAAAGAAATATAACCAACTTCTTCATCTAACATTTTGTAATAGGGCACAGAGTTTAATTCAACAGATGTTCGTAATAATTCAATAGTGATTGTTTTATCTTGTCTTTTTAATGTTAACGTTATTTTAGAGTCTGGACTGCCATTAAGCATAGAAATAATACTTTTTAAAGATGTTTTATCAACTTTTAGGTCATTAATTTTAACAATCTCATCACCAGGTTTAATTCCAGCTTTATCTGCTGATAGACCTTCGTAAGGTTCAACAACAATTAGTTTATCGTCAATAATTTTTGTGCTTGCACCGATACCACCATGACCACTGGCTGCATTAATTCTCGCATTTTCAACACCTTGTTCATCATAGTATCTTGTATAAGGGTCTAACTGCTCTAACATATTGTCAATAGCAGTTTCAGTTAACTTTGCAGGATTGGTTTCGTCTATATAGTACATATTCAACTCTTTGAATAATGTAGTGTAGATTTCAATTTGCTTGGCAACTTCGAAAAAGTCAGATTTATAACCTACTGATACCGTTAAAACGGTGATCAACATGGCATAAATACTTAGTTGTTTAATTGTCTTCATTTATCTAAAGCTTGGTTTTATCTATCAACTTTTTTAATAGAACAATCATTTTTTCTTCTATTTCAACGTATTTATGTTCGTTTTCGTCTGTGAAAGTGAACATAATTATGTGTTTATCTTCAATAGCATCATATAAGAGGTGTTTATTTTTACGATAAGCCTCTCGCATTAATCGTTTTATCCTGTTTCTGTCCACGGCTTTTTTGAACTTTTTTTTAGGAGCAGAAAAGGTGGCTTGTATCAGATAATTAGAGGAATGTTCAACCTTTAGATAAATAATCCGCAAAGGATATTTAGAAATAGATTCCCCATCTTTGAACAACAGTTCTATCAATTTTTTGCTTTTCAGCTTTTCCTCTTTTTTAAATGTAAATCGCATCAAAACAAAAGTAGTCAATTTTAATCTAAACAATTACTCTCGCTTCACCTCTCCTTTGGAGAGGTTGTAATCGCATTTGGCGATTGCGGGTGAGGCAAAAGATGTAATTTCGTGACCTGAATGGTCAAAGCTCGTGCCCAGCTTGACTGGGTATGAAACGAGCGAAATACCTCTATGGCTCTGCC
>DOIV01000322.1:0-1309 GCA_003511845.1 Flavobacteriaceae bacterium
AGCACGGTCAAGCCTGTAATGGAAGAGTTTCAAGTAGAATTAGAACGGAAGTCTTCTGAAAACGGACAGGTTTAAAACCACGCTTTTTTGTTAAGTTGATAGGTGTTGTAAAATTCTTCTTCAGATTTTGTCAAATAAATTATACCTTCAATTAAACCAATTACACCGGGTATCCAAACAAAAAATAATCCTATCAATAGGCAGGAAGTTGCGTAACCTAAAACAGTTACACCAAGTAAAATCAATCCTTCTTTTTGATAACCTAAAATAAATTTATGAACCCCAAGAGATCCAAATATAATAGCTAAAATACCAGCAACAACTTTTTTGTTTTCACCACCAGCATTTCCTAAGCTATTCATAGCTTCTTTAGCACCATCTGTAAATTCATTAGCAGTTTTTTTGACTTCATCTTCAAAATTATTATTATCTTCTGACATATTTTTGTTTTAGAATTAAAGTTTTTCAAATGTAGTAAAAATGACTTAAAAACTGAAATGATCTAATTTTATCTAATTTTTGTTACTTTTGATTTGTAAAAAATAAACATGAATAAAGAACCTAAAATTGCCGTATTTGGTGGTGGTAGTTGGGCAACAGCTATTGTAAAAATGCTAAGTGAAAATTTAGATGAAATAGGATGGTATATGCGAAGTTCTTATGCCATAGAGCATATAAAACGTAATAAGCATAACCCAAATTATATCAGTTCGGTTGAGTTTAACCCTGAACAATTAAAACTGACTGATGATATAAATGAAATGGTACGTTATGCTGATTATCTCATCTTTGCAATTCCTTCAGCTTTTTTAATTCAAGAATTAGATAAATTAGAAGTGTCTTTAAACCAAAAAATTATTTTTTCTGCTATAAAAGGAATAGTACCTGAAACGGGTTATATCGTTGGAAAATATTTTGCTAAAACCTATAAAATTTCCTTAGAAAATATTGGTGTAATTACGGGACCTTGTCATGCCGAAGAAGTTGCTTTAGAACGGCTGTCTTATTTGACGATAGCATGTAAGAACGAAGTAAAAGCGGAATTTATTGCAGGTAATCTAGCTAGTAGATATATCAAAACAAAAGTATCAGATGATATTATAGGTACTGAATATGCTGCCGTAATGAAAAATATTTATGCCATTGCGGCTGGTATTGCTCATGGTTTAGGTTATGGAGATAATTTTCAGGCCGTATTGATGTCTAATTCCATTAGAGAAATGAAACGTTTTATTAAAAAGGTGCATAAAATGAAACGTAATATTAATAATTCTGCCTATTTAGGTGATTTATTGGTGACAGGATATTC
>DOIV01000322.1:1708-9142 GCA_003511845.1 Flavobacteriaceae bacterium
TTGAAATGAGTATGATTGCTGAAGGCTATTACGCTACAAAAAGTGCTTATATAATTAAGCAAGAGAAAGGTAGTAGGGCTCCAATTTTAGAAACTATTTATGCTGTTTTATATGAGAATAAAGATCCTAAATCTGAATTTAAAAAATTAACAGAGTTGTTAGATTGATTTAAAACAACCCTTTATTGAGTAGTTTTAAGGTATTTACCTTGTCTTCCGATGCAATTAATAGAGACATATTGTAATTACTGCCACCGTAAGAAATCATTCTAATTGGGATGTCTTTTAAACAATTGAGAACCGAAGCACTAATTCCTTTTTCATTTTGAGAAAAGTTTCCTGCTAAACAGACAATACTCATTTGTTTATCAACGGTGACATTACCTAGAATTTGTAATTCTTCTAAAATTTCGGTTAAATAGGTGTCGTTATCTATAGTTAATGATACTGCAATTTCAGAAGTGGTAATCATGTCAATTGCCGTTTGGTATTTCTCAAAAACCTCAAAAATATTTTTTAAGAAACCATAAGCCATTAACATTCTATAAGATTTAATCTTTATAGCAATAATTCCATCCTTTGCAGCAATTGCTCTCACGCCATTACTAGGCGAACAATTTTTAATGATTGTACCTTTGTCATTCGGACTAAAGGTGTTTTTTAGTAATACAGGAATGTTGTTTTTCTGAGCAGGGATAATGCTTTGAGGATGTAATATTTTAGCACCAAAATAAGCCAACTCTGCAGCTTCATCAAAAGTCATTTCGTCAATAGAAAAAGTGTTTTCTACAAACCTTGGGTCGTTATTGTGCATACCGTCAATGTCTGTCCATATCTGAATTTCTTTGGCATCAATAGCTGCTCCAATTAAAGATGCACTATAATCGCTTCCTCCTCTTTTTAAATTGTCTATTTCACCTTTGTGGTTGGTACAGATGTATCCTTGTGTTATGAACGTTTCAATATCATTATTGTCTGATAAAAGAGAAACTAATTTAGTTTTTATGGATGCTGAATCTGGCTCTTCATGAGTGTCGATTGACATAAAATCTAATGCAGAAATCAATAAAGAAGTGTTACCCAATTCATTTTGATAAATTTGAAATAAATGAGTTGAAATGATTTCACCTTGAGCTAAAATTATTTTTTCGTTTTGATATGTTTTGTTAATATATGAGTGTAGTTCTTCAAATTTATTTTTAATAAAGGATAGTGCTTTTAATTTGTGATTTTCAGAAGAAAATAATTCATTAACTAGCTCATGATAATTTAATTCTAATTTGTTTATTAAAATAATAACATCATCCTTTTTATCGTCAGCTAATAATTTATTAATCTCAACTAAAACATTTGTTGTGCCAGATACCGCAGATAGAACTACAATTTTATTTTCATTGCATGCATTGACAATCGCTACAACTTTTTTTATGTTTTCAGCATTTCCAACTGATGTTCCGCCAAATTTTAAAACAATCATCCATTAAATTTTGTACAAAAATTGCTTTGTTGTTCGCGATATGCAATTTTTTAAACTATTTTTACAAAATATTAACAAAAAGTTTAAATTTAAACATGAAAACCATACAACAAGCAGTAACTGATATTATTAATAAAACTCCTTTTATTGAAGAGGCATTGTATGATAAACTGATTAATGTGTCATCTTTAGCAAGAGTCATTAAACCTGAGGTTGAGAGAATGTTAAAGAAGGATATAAAAGAAGGTGCTATTATGATGGCGGTAAACAGAATGTCGCCCTCAAGTGTATTAAAAATCAGAAAGAATATTAGAAAAATAGCATTGTCATCAGGTGATTTTATCATGCGGTCAGATTTATGCGATTACACATTTAAAAACACATCTACTTTGGTGCCTAAAATTATTAAACTGTTAAATGATTTAGGAAGTGATAATGATAATTTCTTTACCATTTCACAAGGGGTTTTTGAAACAAGTATTGTAATTAGTAAAAAAGCAGCATCTAAAATCGAGCATATTTTTAAAGATGAAAAGGTATTGTGGTCGGCAACCAATTTGGCATCATTAACTATAAAATTACCTAAGGCTAATATAGAGCAGTCTGGTATTTACTATTTTATTTTGAAACAATTAGCCTGGGCTAATATTTCAGTTCAAGAAGTAATATCTACCACACATGAAATTACTATTGTGGTAAAAGAAACAGATATCAAACAGACTTTTTCTATTTTAATGGACATGAAGTTGTCTTAGCTGTTTGAAAGCTCTATTTAAAAAGTTGATGAAAAATAAAACCCAGAAGAGATAGAGGAAAAAGGAGTGTTAAAACATCACTTTTATTTAAAAATCTCTTCTAGAATTTTAGGTAAATAACTCAAATAAAAATTTTCTCTTTCATAGCAATTGTTAGAATCTATAATTATTTGTTTTTGCAATGCAAATATATTGACAGTAATCATTATTTACTTTCTGTAATTGGACAAAGCATTGCTATAGTTGGACATTTTAATGCCTTAATCGAGATAATTCTTACATTTGAAGAAATTATAAAATAATATTTTTGAAAAAATTACTTTTTTTACTTTTCTTCTATTCTATTTCATTTTATGCTCAAAATAAAGATTATGAGCATAAAACTACTTTCCATTTAGATATGGTCTTTGATGCTAATGATAGAGATTTAGCATTAATTCATGCAAAACAAGCATTACATTATGCAGACTTGTCTCAGAATGATACTTTGCTTATGAAGGCTTATCATGCATTGTCGCATGCTTATAAGAAATTTCAAAATTATAAACAAACCAAAGAAAATTCATATAAATGTTTGGAGCTGGCAAAAAAAATAGATGACAAGTATTTTTTATTCTTAAGTAATAATTTATTAGGTATTGTTAAAGCAGGTGAAAAGCAATATCAGCTGTCTACTGAGTTTTATAGCAATGCTTTAATTTTAACCAAAGAAAGAAATGATACTATAAATGAATCGTTACTTTACCATAATATAGCTTTAAACTATTATCTAATCGATAATTTTGAGTTGGCAAAAGTATTTATATTAAAATCGGAAGAAACGTATAAATCGATTAAAGTATTTGATGAACCCTATCGGGAATGGTTTGATTTTATTTTCTTATATATTAAGAAAGCAATTATTATTGAAGACAAGAATGAAGCACTAGAATATGTCAATAAAACTATTGAAATAGCCAAAAAAAGCGATTATATTAATTTCCTACCTTTAACATATAAATATAAAGGGAGGGTGTATATGAAACATAATGATTTTGATCTTGCATTTCAAAGTTTTAAAAAAACATTGACTTTTGAAGGAAAACAAAAATCTTCAGACACATATTTAGAAACGATAAATGCCTTAGTGCAATTGAAACATTATAATATTGCAAAAAAATATGTAGACACCTTATTGCTAAATTTTAATACTGCTGATATTAAATCAATATTCTTAGATAAGAATAAGGTTTTTGCAGAAGTTTATCAAAATACAGGTGATTTTGATAAGGCATTATTTTATGCAAACAAAAGAGCCATACATTCTGATTCATTATTAAAGTATAATAATTATGAGTTGTTTGCTCAATATGGAAAGAAATTTGAAACTAAAGAAAAGGAAAAAGAAATTGTCAAACAACAACTTGTGATAGAAGAGCAAGATGGTGAAAGGAAAAACATGATTCTCTTTGGAAGCTTGGCTTTATTTGTTGGAATGTTACTTTTTCAATGGAGATTTAACACACAAAAAAACAGTAAAAAACAGGCGGAAGATGCTTATGAAAAGGAAAAAGATTTCAATCAAATGAGAACTGCCTTTTTAGAGAATATTTCTCATGAAATTAGAACTCCTTTAACATTGATAAATGGTTATTTAGATTTAATAAATGAAGAAGTAGAAAGTCCTAAGCTAAAAAAGTATATAAATAATGCGTTGATCAATAGTAAAAAAGTAATTTTTGATGCTGATGAAATTTTAAATTTATTAAAATTTGAAGATCATAAATTGTCATTAAAAATGGTTTCAAAACCATTAGATGAATTTTTAAAAACCATTTTGTTGTCATTTGAAGTTTTAGCAAATACAAGAAATATAGAATTGGTTTATGAATCAGCTATAAATAAGAAGTTGAGTGTGAAAATTGACGCTAGAAAAGTTGAGAAAATTTTGACAAACTTGATTTCAAATGCCATAAAATTTTCTGATAGTAACTCAAAAGTGATTTTTAAAGCCTCAATAAATAATAATAATAATTTAGAGGTGAAAGTGACTGATTTTGGTCAAGGAATTGATAAAGAAGATCAAAAACGTATTTTTACTCGTTTTTATCAATCAAAAAACAACAAATCAATTGGCGGTATAGGTATTGGCCTCTTATTAGCCAAAGATTTTGCTCAATTTTTAGGAGGAAATGTTACTGTTGAAAGTAAGATAGGAAAGGGGAGTGTATTTACATTTACGATGCCCATTACTAAATTTGATACTAAGGCATTGATTGTTGAGCAAGAAAACCATGTAGAGGTTGAAGAAAAAGTGAATGGGGTAAAAAACAAACCTTCAATTTTAATTGTTGAAGATAATATTGAAATGAGTAATTATTTAAAAGAAATTCTTAGTCCTTTTTACAATTGTACTTTTGCCTTTGACGGATTGGAAGGGTTGACTTTTGTTAAAAATAGAATTTTTGATTTGGTAGCATCTGATATTATGATGCCTAAATTAGATGGTTATGGTGTTTATAAAATACTGGCAAGCAAAAAAAAACACAAAGACATTCCGTTTATCTTTTTAACTTCTAAATCCAATCATTTAGACCGAAGAAAAGGCATGGAACTTGGTGCAGATGATTATTTAACCAAACCTTTTGAAGAATCTGAATTACTAAGTGCCATTGAAATTAGATTACAAAAAGCAAATCAAAAAAAGGAATATGTTTCTGAAGAATCAATTCATTCTGGGAACAATTCTTTTCTAAAGGTAAAGAACATAAAAGAAGTTATTGAAATTCTTTGCAAAAGAAAAAAACATGTTTATAATAAAGGAGAAACTCTTTTCTGTGAAGGCAACACGAGCAACCACATCTATTTAGTAAAAGAAGGCATGGTAAAAACCTTTAAAAACACAGCAGAAGGAAAAGAATTAATTACTGGAATCTACAAAAAGAGGCAATTTATTGGCTACACCTCTTCTTTAGGAAATTTTCCCCACAATGAATATGCTGAATCTCTCGGTGAAACGAGTATTATTAAAATTGACAAGAATGAAATAAAGAATATTTTACAGTCAAATCCAAATATTGCACTAGACTTAATTAGTATGCTTTCAAGCAATATTGAAACAATTAAAAATCAAATGCTACAATTAGCTTACAGCACAGTACGCAACCGTGTAGCAAAAACATTACTCTTGGTCATAAAAGATGATCCGCTAAAGACCATTGTCCTATCTAGATCCGATTTAGCTAATATTACGGGCATTGCCAAAGAAACATTAACAAGAACACTATCAGACTTTAAAGAAGAGCGTTTAATAAAAACAAACAGGAGCAGTATTGTTGTAATTGACGAAGAGAAACTAAAAAAAGTTAAATAGTGCTTGGCTAAAAAACTCTAAAACTTAGATAGCCCAATATTCCGTTTACAAATCCGCAACCGCTGCTTCTACACAACGTTCGCCATCCATGGCTGCCGAGACGATTCCCCCTGCATAACCACCACCTTCACCACAAGGAAAAAGTCCTTGTATTTGCGTATGCTCCAGATTTAACTTTCTAGGGATTTTTACTGGAGAAGAAGTTCTTGATTCTACGCCGATAACATTGGCATTTTCCGTATAAAAGCCTTTCATTTTTTCACCAAAAGACGCAAATGCTTTTCGCAATCTACCGCCTATAATTTTGGGTAGCAAGGAGTGCAAGGGAGCCGATTTTAATCCAGGTCTATAAGAAGTTTTATTTAAAGTAGCAGAAAGATTTCCTTCAACAAAGTCAGTTAGGCGTTGTGCGGGAGCTGTTTGAGTCCTTCCTCCTGCAAAAAAGGCTAATTTTTCTAAATCTTTTTGATATTCTAGTCCTTTTAACACACCAAAGTGTTTGTATTTGGGCAAATCTTTTTCTACATTTATCTCTACAACCATACCTGAATTGGCGTATTTTCCATTTCTATTGGCAGGAGACATGCCGTTGACGACCACTTCATGATTTGCCGTTGCGGCAGGCACAATAAATCCGCCCGGACACATGCAAAAAGAGTAAACACCTCGTTCTCTTACCTGCTGGACTAAACTATAGGATGCTGCCGGTAAAAGAGCATCTCGTTCCGTTGAGCAATTATACTGTATGGAATCAATGAGTTGTTGCGGATGCTCCACTCGCACACCCATGGCAAATGATTTGGCTTCTAATAGTATATTCTTACGGTGAAGTAAATAATAAATATCTCTTGCGGAATGACCTGTGGCTAGGATAACACGATTCACATCAAGTTGCTTCCCGTGTTGCAAATGAATCGCTACAATTCTATTGTTTTTAATTTCAAAGTCCACTAATCTACTTTCAAAATAAATTTCCCCTCCAAATTTTAAAATAGTTTCTCGAATACTTTGAACCACTCTAGGTAATTTATTCGTACCTATATGTGGATGTGCATCAATCAGAATTTGTTCGGTAGCTCCATGATAGACCAAATTTTCAAAAACACGACGTACATCGCCTCTTTTCAAACTGCGTGTATAGAGTTTTCCATCTGAAAAAGTCCCAGCTCCACCTTCACCAAAACAATAATTAGAATCTTCATCTATTATATGAAGCTTATTGATGGCTTTTAAATCCTTTCGCCTTTCTTGCACTTTTTTTCCTCTTTCTATGACAACAGGCTTGTAACCTAGCTCAATACAACGAAGTGCTGCAAACATCCCTGCTGGACCAAAACCAATAATATGCACTTCTTTTTTTGAGGAAACATCCTTAAAATTAAAAACATACGACTTAGGCTCAGGACTGTCCTCTTTTGTATAAACCGCTACTTTATAATTAAAAACAATATTCGTTTTTCTCGCATCAATAGATTTACGTAGTACTTTTACCACATGTATCTCTTTAGCAGGAATCCCTAATTTTTGAGCCGCCTTTATTTTTAAAATAGCAGCAACTTTGGCTTCTTTTAATTTAATTCTAAGTTGTATTTCTCTGATCATATCTGCAAAAATAATCAAATTAAAAATAGTGTGTCCAAGCATTGAGCAATAAACCAAACAATTAACTTACATTTGCCCACAATAGAAAATAATACATGACATTTAAAGAATTACAAATAATAAAGCCAATAGAAAGAGCTTTAACCGATAAAGGATACACCCATCCAACACCTATTCAAGAACAAGCAATTCCCATTTTACTACAAGGAAAAGATTTATTAGGAAGTGCACAAACAGGAACAGGAAAAA
>DOIV01000322.1:9465-9604 GCA_003511845.1 Flavobacteriaceae bacterium
AAACAGGAACAGGAAAAACAGCTGCTTTTTCAGTTCCTATCTTGCAACATTTATATTTAGACCCTTCTACAAAAAAAGGCAGGCGTAAAATTAGCGTCTTAGTCGTAACGCCCACAAGAGAATTAGCCATACAAATTGC
>DOIV01000061.1 GCA_003511845.1 Flavobacteriaceae bacterium
TCAGATAGTCATAAAATTTTATTCTTTCTTCAACATTGCATTCCAACCTTGAGCGGTCAATTCAATTTTTTGATTGGCTCTAGTAATCAAATTCATACCTTCATTATTTTCAGTCATATGGCCAATAACCGTCAAATTTGGATTTGCTTTTATTTTAGGAAAGTCGGCTGTATCTACAGTAAATAGTAATTCATAATCTTCACCTCCACTTAAAGCAACAGTAGTGCTGTCCATATTAAATTCTTCACAAGTAGAAATTACTTGTTGGTCTAACGGAATTTTATCTTCAAACAAATTACAACCCACCTTACTTTGAGTACACAAATGAATGATTTCTGATGACAAACCATCACTAATATCTATCATAGATGTTGGTTTCACATCTAATTCTTTTAATAATTTCGGAATGTCTTTTCTGGCTTCTGGTTTTAATTGTCGTTCTACCAAATAGGTGTAATTCTCTAAATCTGGTTGAGCATTTGGATTGGCTTGAAAAACTTGTTTTTCACGCTCTAATACCTGTAAACCTAAATATGCCGCTCCTAAATCGCCTGTAACCACCAGCAAATCATTTGGTTTTGCTCCATTGCGATAGACGACATCTTTTTTGTCAATTTCGCCAATTGCTGTGATACTAATTAATAATCCTTTTGTAGACGAAGTGGTATCACCACCAACCAAATCAATTTTATAACTTTCACATGCCAAATGAATACCTGCATACAATTCTTCAATAGCCTCTAACGGAAAACGATTAGAAACTGCCAAAGAAACCGTAATCTGAGTTGCAGTGCCGTTCATAGCATAAATATCAGATAAATTGACCATTACAGCCTTATAACCCAAATGCTTTAAAGGCATATATGATAAATCAAAATGCACACCTTCTATCAATAAATCGGTACTTACTAAAACTTGTTTTTTGTTAAATTCTAATACCGCAGCATCATCTCCTACACCTTTTACCGTAGAGTTATGTGTTGTTTTTACATTTTCGGTCAAGTGTTGTATCAATCCGAATTCGCCTAAATCAGCAAGTGAAGTGCGTTGTTGGTTTTTATCTTCTAGCATGTTTTTATTTTATGGTGCAAATACGCTACAAAAATACACATTTGATTTACTAATAAAACCTTAATTAGACTTTTTAGTCTCAACATCATTTAAAATCCATTCTAATTCAGGATCAATATTTTGTAAACGATCCTTTATAGTCGGTATAATTTTAACATCAGGTTTGATGCCATACCCATCTTGTTCTGTTTTGTACAAGGCTTCTATTTGTGCCAAACCAATTCTCATTTTAATTTTAGAAGTTGGCAATTCTATAAACTTAAAAACACCTGCAACCGTACCATTATATGCTCCTCCAGTTTCTTCTCCAACAAAAATCGCTCGTTTAGTAGCCTGTAAATTGGTTGACAGAATAGAAGATGCAGAATATGAGCCTCCGTTAATTAACACATAAATGTTACCTTTAAAATTTAACGGATTAGGTTTTTTTAATTTTGCACTTTTAAATTTAAAATACTTTTTACCATCTTCTTTACTCGTTTTCAATAAACTGTGAAAAACAATACCTGGAGAAACTAATACTATTAATACTTTTCCTAAAAACGAACTATTTTCAGACATTAAATACTTCAACATGGGTTGTTTTGTCAATACTTCTGATTTATTAATTATCTGATAGTCTTTATCGGTTAAATAAGAATACAACTTATCAATTTCAGCAAGCCTTCCCCCAGTATTGTCTCTCAAATCAATAATTAAATTTTTTGATTTTGCCGAATCAATTTTAGTAAAACTTTCTTTGTAAAACTCTTTGAATTTCCCTTTTGTAAACCCTCTAATTTTTAAATAAGCAATACTGCTATCCTTACCTATAAAATCAAAATTTCTAGTATATCTTTTTCTTGGTTTTACATAACCATATTTAATATTGTCTTTCTTTTTTTGCTTTCGCTTAGCTTTTGCTAATTTTCGTTGAGTTTTAGTTAATTTTTTAGGTGTAATTTTTAATGAATCTACTTTTTTAGTTACACTAAGTGAATCTTTTGCGATCCTTCTAAAAATTTTGGTGTAAAGTGAATCTTTATTTTTTATTGTCATACTAAGGCTATCTAAAAAGCCTTTGTCTTTATAATAATAGCCCGAAAATCTAGCTCCTATTATTTTGTTATGAAACGTTGTATTGTAACCATCAGAAGTGAATAGCTTTTTATAATTAGCAATTAAAGATGAAACGGGTTCGTCATTAATTTTTACAACTGTGCTTCCAATAATTGTAGAATCTAATCCTCTAGTATTTACAATCCATAAAGAGTCCCTGAAAATCTCAAAATCTAATTCGTAAAATTCAAATTTCTTTTTTTTATTTCCTTTTATCTCCTTTTTGGTAAATCTTTGCATAGGCGGACTCACACTAACATGACCTTGCCTAACTTCTGCAATTACTGGTGCTAATTTTTTATAAAAATCTTGACTAGACATCGGGTTTTTAATGGTTGTTTTCAAACTATCAAATTTATAATCTAGCTGCTCTTTGGCGATATACAAATACAATTTAGGGTGTAGATTTTGTAGCTTAGCATAAGCCATATCAACATCTTTAAGCAAACCTTTTACAGGATGAAGCATCGAAATTTGTTGATTGTATTTCTGAACACTTGAACAAGAAATAATAAATAGTGCAATTACAAAATAGAAAAAAATATTCTTCATGTTTCTCTTAATTAGCATGTAAATATATGGTAACTATTCACCAAAATAGGCAAAAAGTGCTTATCCTCAAAAGCATTATGGATATTTAATAATATTTATTGTTGATTTACCTTTAACGTTGAGATATAAGACCTAAGCGATGC
>DOIV01000056.1:0-951 GCA_003511845.1 Flavobacteriaceae bacterium
TTTTCTTCAATAACAAAAGTTTGATAGTAGGCGAGGGGTGTAGTTAAAATATCAGAACCTAGCATGATAATGCCAAAGAAAATAAGTGTTATCAATATAGGATGGTTACTGATACTCCTTGACAATTGGTCAACGTAAGCAAATCCGTCAAAAAAGAAAAAAGCAATGGTTAATACAAAAGAAAAAATAGAAATGATACTTGAAAATTTAAAATTTTCTTTTTTGTAGTGTTGAGATTTTTGATAAGCTTCTTTGTCATAAACATCATCCAGTAACATCGGAATTTCATCATCAAAATGTTTCGCATTTAGATAGTCTAAATACTTATCAATAATAAAATCAATTACCAATATAAAAATGATAAGGTAAAATAATTGCTGTGATGTCATATATTGTTTAATTACCGAGTGATTCTTTTAGCATATTTATACTTCTTTTTCCAATAGGTATTGTCTAGCTTAGATTTTGTAATGCCTTTAGAAGTTGAGCTGTGCATAAAGATGTTGTTGCCTATATAAATGCCAACATGTCTAGTTTTTCGTGAGATTTTAAAGAAAATCAAGTCGCCTGTTTTTAATCTGAATTTTGGTATTTTTTGTCCTAGTTTAGCCATGGTTTTAGTTGTTCTAGGTAGTTGGATGTTCAGTGCGTCTCTATAAACTGTTTGTACAAAACCAGAGCAGTCAAACCCTCTTTTATTAGTACCTCCGTATTTATACTTTATGCCTTTATATAGTTGGAACTGTTGTTCTAGTTTTTCTTTTTTAGCATTTTCAGCAGCTCTTTTTGAAGCTCCGCAAGAAGTCAATAGCGTAATAATAAGGAGTGATATAATAAAATAAGTTTTTTTCATGCTGATAAAATGTATTTTATATTATAAAAACCCTTGATGGTTATTTATTTAAAATTTCGTTGTCTTTTGACTTCAAAAATAAGAATTGCAGCTGAAAC